>NZ_DAISXK010000005.1:5154-64852 GCF_036825875.1 Paucihalobacter sp.
TTTTCTAGCTTTAAAACCAGCTTCTATAAGCTGTTGAACTTTTTTATCGGAGTTTTCTTCAACCCTAAACGCACCCGCCACAATATGATAATTACCACTTTGCTTGTTGAGTGTTAAGGTGGCAACTGGCAACGGATTTGAAATAACAAAAGTCGCTTCTTGCACTTTTTTATCTACTTGCTCGTGTGCTTGTTCTTGTGCTGCAACGTTATGTTCTTCAATGTTATTTACATATTGATGGGTATAAACAGCACCAGCAACCGCCAGTCCTAAAACGGCAATGGCAGCATATTTTAAATACGATCTTGAGCGTCGTTTTTCAGTGCTAACAGCAATTGGGATGACCTTTTCAATAGCTTCAACTTCGGCTTTATATACCTCACGTTTGATATCCGCACTTGTAAATTGCGCCAGACCGAAGGCATCGGTTAGGTAGTTTACATGTTGCGATGGCTCAAATAAAATGCGGCCTTCGCTATTCAATTTTAATTCACCTATGTGTTGAAGCACAATCACTTCACCTTGGGTTAAAAATGACTTAATCTCCTTTACCTGCCTTTCAATTTTATGAGCAGCAACTTCATATGGGATTTTTTCAACCTCAGCTAAATAGTTGGCAAGTAAACCATCGTTATTTTTAATCTGCTCATTAAAAGTGAGCACCTTTTTCGGCGGATAAAATGAATTGGTACTACTGTGTATTTTCGCCGAAACCTTGTTGGTGACGAAAGCGCCCAATTCAGGAATGGTTACGCAGTCGTAACGGTAAAGTAAATCGCTTATAAAACTATCTAATCGCATAAAACAAAGTTAAAATTTTTTGAATTTGAATTATATTTAGGCTGTTATAGTTATTAACAACGCAAAATTTGCGTTCTTGTATTAGTTTTTAATTTTTAAATGACTAAAGAACAACTACTTTATACACTCGCTTTACAGCATGTGCCAAACATTGGCGGTATTACTGCAAAGAAATTGATAAATCATTGTGGGGATGCCGAAGCTGTATGGAAATCAAAAAGGCATCAATTACTAAAAATTGATGGTATTGGCACTACCGTAATTAACACACTTAAGGAATCGCAACATTTAAAAGCCGCCGAGGAAGAGCTTAAATTTATTGAAAACAACCAAATTATTTGTCACTTTTTTACAGATTCCGATTACCCTGAAAAGTTGAAACACTGTATTGACAGTCCAATATTATTATTCCAAGTTGGGAACATCAATCTCAAAAAACAACGCATCATCAGTATTGTCGGTACAAGAAAAATAACGGTTTACGGAAGTGCCTTTTGCGAGAAATTAGTTGAAGAATTAGCGCCATTTAACCCAGTTATTGTTTCTGGCTTTGCTTATGGCACCGATATTACAGCCCAAAAAGCGGCGGTTAAACATAATTTACAAACCATAGGTTGTTTGGCGCATGGTTTAAACCAGATTTATCCCAAGGTTCACAAAAGATATATGAAAGACATCGAGGCCAACGGTGGATTTGTCACTGATTTTTGGAGCTCTGATGTGTTTGACAGAAATAACTTTTTAAAGCGCAACCGTATTATTGCTGGTTTAAGCGAAGCGACTATTGTTATTGAATCTGCTGAAAAAGGAGGAAGTTTGGTGACGGCCGATATCGCCAATAGTTACAACCGTGATGTTTTTGCGGTGCCAGGAAGAATAACCGATAGCATGAGTATTGGCTGCAACAATTTAATCAAATTTCAAAAAGCGCATTTATTGTCAACACCTATGGATATTCCGTTTATGCTGAATTGGAAACTGGAAGAAGACCAAAAACCAGCCGTTCAGAAACAGTTGTTTGTTGAATTGGATTCCGAAGAAAAAGTCATTTATAACTTTTTAAAAGATAATGGTAAAGAGCTATTAGATGTGATTGCCCTAAAATGTAATATGCCTACGTATAAAATTGCGAGTGTTTTGCTGAATATGGAATTAAAAGGGGTGGTTAGACCGCTGCCGGGGAAATTGTTTGAGGTGATTTAAAGACGAATTATTAATGACTTCATTTTTATTCTTACTTAATTAATTACCTTTTTAATTGTTATATTTGAATGTCAAAGGTTAGATCATGGATATTCAAGCAGAAAAAATTCAACTCGCAAAACTACTTTTAGAAACAGAGAATCCTAAAATTATTGAAGCTATTAAAAAAATTTTCAATAGAGATAAGGCTATTAATTTTTGGGACGAACTTTCACCGGAGCAAAAAAGTGAGATTGAGAAGGCTTCTATGGAAATTGAAAATGGTGAGGTAATCGATTATGAAACCTTTATGAAAAAGTATAGATAGGTGACCAGAAAAGTTGTAATTTCTAAAATTGCTGAGAAGAAATTAGAAAGTCTCTTTGAATATCTTGTTAAAGAATGGTCGTTAAAAGTAAAGAATGATTTCATTGTAAAATTAGGCGAACACATTGGAATCATTCAAACTCAGCCTTAGATTTTTCCCGAATCTAAAAAGAGAAAAGGTCTGAGGAAATGTGTTGTCACAAAACAGACCACATTATATTATAGATTCAATTCTAAACAAATAAATATTGTGACGGTTTTTGACACAAGACAACATCCCAAAAAATTAAATCCTGATTTATAAAAAGGACATCAATCATTGACAACTTTTAAAAGACAATGGTAAAGAGCTATTAGATGTGATTGCCCTACAATGTAATATGCCTACGTATAAAATCGTGGGTGCTTTGCTGAATATGGAATTAAAAGGGGTGATAAGACCTTTGCCTGGGAAATTGTTTGAGGTGATTTAATACCCCAAAACACCTCTAACTCTACCCAAAACCTCATTGGCAACATGAGAAGCTTTTTCAGCCCCTGATGTTAATACGGCATCAATAGCATCAGTATTATTGATATAGTAATTGTAGGTTTCTCTTGGCTTGGCAAATTTCTCCAAAATTAATTCAAACAAGACCTGTTTGGCGTGTCCGTAACCGTAACCACCTTGTTCGTAGTTGATTTTCATGGAGGTTACATCATTTGGGTTTGCCATTAGGCTGTAGATTGCAAAGCAATTGCAAGTATTCCAATCCTTAGGTGCTTCCAATGGTGTGCTATCGGTTTGGATGCTCATAATCTGTTTGCGCAATTGTTTTTCAGGCAGAAAAATGTCGATGATATTACCTTTGCTTTTGCTCATTTTTTCACCATCGGTGCCAGGAATAAGCATGGTGTCTTCTTGTATATCGGCTTCGGGTAATACAAATACTTCTGCATCCATACGGGCGTGAAACCGGGAGGCTACATCGCGGGTCATTTCAATGTGCTGTTGCTGGTCTTTTCCAACGGGCACAATTTCGGCGTCGTATAATAAAATATCAGCTGCCATCAACATTGGGTAGGTGAATAATCCAGAGTTGACATCTTCTAACCTATTCGCCTTATCCTTAAAGCTATGTGCTAAGGTGAGTCTTTGATAGGGAAAAAAGCAACTAAGATACCATGATAATTCGGTAACCTGTGGCACATCGCTTTGTCTGTAAAAAACCGTTTTTTCAGGATTTAAGCCAAATGCCAACCAAGCAGCTGCCGTAGAATAGGTGTTTTGCTTGAGTGTTTGAGCATCTTTTATTTGGGTAAGCGAATGTAAATCGGCTATAAATAAAAACGATTCATTGTCTATAGTTTCCGATAATTTAATTGCTGGAATTATAGCGCCTAAAATATTACCTAAATGCGGGGTGCCGGTACTTTGTATGCCTGTGAGTATTCTTGCCATAACATGCCTGCGAAAGCAGGTATCTCGTTTTTAAGTTTAATAAGCCACAAATGTAACCATAGTTAGTAACAAAAAAAAGTGACTGTTTAGGTCACTTTTTCATTGAAATTTTGTTAGATGATTACCTTCTAAACAAACCTGCAATTAATAAAAGCACAATGGCACCGATGGCTCCAGTTACAATATCGCCGATAAATCCATCGGAAATGTGAATTCCGAAATAGTTGAACAGCCAGTTGCCAATAACGCCACCAACAATCCCTAAAAGAATATTGATGAGTAAGCCAAAGCCGCCACCTCTCATTAAACTACCTGCTAACCAGCCGGCAATCGCTCCAATTAATAATGCATACAGTAATCCCATGATTGTTTAAGTTTAAAATTGTACACTAAATGTAATACATATTTATTAAATACTAATTTTACATCGCGATGAAGCTACTTAAATACCCTTTTTGGATTATATATCGTATTTGGTTTTATGTCTTGGTGGCATTACCAATCATCTTTTTATTTCCCGTATTAATTATTTCTATTTCAAAGGAAAAGTGGTATCCTTATTTTTTTAAACTCGCGCAATTTTGGGCTAAGTTTATTTTAATAGGAATGGGTTTTAGATTGAAAATGGTCTATCAACAAAAACCTGAACGGCATAAAAGCTATATGTTTGTTGCCAATCATACTTCTATGGCTGATATTATGCTGATGTTGGTTAGCGTAAAAAACCCTTTTGTGTTCGTTGGAAAGCAAGAGCTGGCTAAAATTCCCTTATTTGGTTTTTTCTACAAGCGCACTTGTATTTTGGTAGATAGGAATAGTGCTAAAAGTAGGCAAGCCGTTTTTTTAAGAGCACAACGTCGTTTAAAACAAGGTTTGAGTATTTGTATCTTTCCAGAAGGCGGTGTTCCTGAGGAACACATTGTGCTGGACGAATTTAAAGATGGTGCTTTTAGATTGGCAATCAATCACAAAATACCAGTGGTTCCAATAACATTTTTTGATAACAAAAAACGTTTTTCTTACACCTTTTTTAGTGGTGGCCCTGGTAAAATGCGAGCATGGGTGCATACATTTATCAACACAGAAGGTATGACAATTGTCGATACAAAAAACGTTAAAAATCGGGCGTGGGAAATCATCCACAATACCTTAGTGTCAGAAACAAAAAAAGCTACCTCTGGCACGAAGTAGCTCTTTTCTCATCATTGCTTATTGAGCAATAACTAATCTAACCAACCAAAAAAAACCTAAAACTTAAAACTTAAGCCTGTATATACACCCACAAAAAACGGCTGAAAATCGCCGAATGTATTGCTGAATGTATTTATTTGATACTTGAAAATGGGTTCAAGATTAAATTGAAACGACTTTGAAAAATTGTAAAACACACCCAATCCAAAATTAGCACTATAGCTCACATCATTAATGTTGTTTGCTTCTCCAATTAAAGTGCCGTTGCCATTTTGAATTTCAAATATATTATTGTTGTTCAGGAAAAATGTACTAAATCCGCCAATAACATTAAGACCAACTTTTTTATCTACCAAACTGTATTCTAATTCTAACGGTACTTCTATAAATCCAAATTGTTGTTCAAGAGAACTCAAATCGGCTGTTTTTACGATATCAGGCGCACTGGACAAGGACACTGCTCTATTACTGAGGTAATTGGTGGTAGTAACATTTTGGTTAAACTTAATGTTAGAAATATTACTTGCATTATTAGAGTTTCTGGCACTAGCATCTGAGGTTATGATACCGTTGGTGCGATAATCAAAACCAACAGCATTAATTCCTGTGCGGACTCTTAATTTTTTATTAATGGCGTAACTAGTAGAAATTCCATAGCTCATATTAATATCGGAACTTTTGCTGTTTTCGTTAAATTGACTATGAATGCTAGAACCTTCACCTAAAGAATTAAAATAAACAGGTGCCACATTTGGCGAAACGCGCCACCTGTTTAATGCTTCTTTTTCTTCTCCATCTATAATGTTTTCAGCCTCAGCAATGGCTTCTTCAATAGTTTTTTCAGTAGCTAATGTTTCTTTTGGGATGTCTTCTTCTTTTTCAATTTTACTTGTTAATTCGCTTTCACCAGTCACTTTAAAATTTATATCTTCTTGCTTTGTTACCAATTCAATTACCTTTTCTTTGTTGGTTTTTTCAATAGCTTCTGAGGCAACATCGGCATTGTTATCTTGCATTATTTCTTTATTTATCAAAGTTGAGGCTTGCTCGGATGATTTTTCCTCATTCAATTTTTTATCCTTAACCTGATTGCTTTCGGCGATTGCATTTGACTTTTCTGGATAGCTTTCGTTTGCCAACCTTTTAGTTTTATTGTCGATTTTTGATTTTATAGCATCCTTAGTTAAATCGTTGTTTGTAGTTATGGTTGAATTATTAGTAATCTGCCGATGTGTTTCTATTGAAGATTCATTGTTATCGGAATTTTGATTTTCAAAAACAAGCTCGCCATCCTGTATTTTCGGATTGGATGGAACGTTTTTAGTTGAATCTAAAATTGTTTCATTTTGATTTAATACAGAATTATTTTGAGATTGGTTAGCATTAAAAACACCGTAACCAATACCAAGCATAAGCACTAAAGCAGCAGCGATACCTCCCAATTTCCACCAGAATGGAATTATTTTACGGTCCTTCTTTTCACTTTGTAGCTCAGCTTGAATGCCTTCCCAAACGTTTGGCTTGGGTTGTGCTTCAAAGTTTTTCAGTTTTTCCTGAAAAATTCTATCTATGTTTTTCTTCTCTTTCATTTAAACATTTTGAGAGTTGGCTCCCATTTTGTTGTTTTCAATTTTTTCTTTTAAAATCAGCCGTGCTCTCGCTAGATTAGACTTAGATGTACCAATATTTATGTTGAGCATCTCGGCTATTTCACTGTGTGAATATCCATCTAAAGCGTATAGATTGAAAACCAACCGATACCTATCTGGAAGTTCTTGAATTATCTTTAACAAGAAGTCAATATGAATGTCATCGTTATCAACCTCTACAGTAACTTCTTCAATTTGATTGTCATTGATGATATCAAAAACACCAATGCTTCTATATTTTTGTAATGCTGTGTTAATGGCAATACGTTTCATCCAACCTTCAAAAGAACCTTTGTGCTTATATTGTTCAATTTTTTTAAATATTGTTATAAAAGCATCGTGCAGCGTGTCTTCAGCCGCTGCATAATCGCTAGAATACTTAAGGCAGAGTGAAAACAGTTTACCCGAATAGAGTTCATATAACTGGCTCTGTGCTTTAGCATCATTTTTTTTACAATTTTCTATGAGTTGATCTAAACTCACATTTAGTTGATGTTGGTTATAATTAAGTTTTATTCAACAACTGGCACCTCTACAATCATGTAAGTATCATTTCCGCCGCCATCTGATCCTTGCCAAAATTTAAATACATAGTGATCAAAATTTCCATTGACAAAAAAGTTAAATGAAGCTTCATCTTGGGTTGGATCGCTTGAACAATTTAAATCGTTGTTAATTGAATTTATAACTGCAATTGTCCGTTCATTGGAGTTAGACAAAAAATAAAAGTCATTAAATTCGTAACAAGGGTTCGGCTTGGTATAACCAACTGTAATAGTGTAAGTTTCTCCTGTCACAAATTCTTCAGGTAACCCATGTGTTTGAATTGGTAATATTTCAAAGGAAAAATTTGTTGGATTGTTGTCATCAATACTACATGAACTTAGGACAAACCCTATAGCCATTAACAATAAAATGTTTTTCATTACAAATAATTTATTCAAAGGTTTTAATTTATAGATGCAGAAAATACGTAAAGGTTGCGTTAAAAAATCAAAATCCTGAAATATTTCAGGATTTTGATTTGGTTTAAGCCTTTGTTTGTTCGTTTATTTCAGCGCGAACTTTAGCTTCAATTTCATCCATAAGTTCTGGATTGTCCTTAATCAAATCTTTTACTGCGTCCCTACCTTGTCCAAGTTTGGTATCTTCATAGCTAAACCATGAGCCACTTTTTTTAATGATTTCTAATTCAACAGCTAAATCTAAAATTTCACCAACTTTAGAAATGCCTTCTCCATACATAATATCAAACTCAGCTACTTTAAATGGTGGCGCTACTTTGTTTTTTACCACTTTGACTTTGGTTTTGTTACCAGTAACGTTAGAATTATTGTCCTTTATTTGGGTTGAACGTCGGATATCTAACCGAATAGATGCATAAAATTTTAAGGCGTTTCCACCGGTCGTGGTTTCTGGATTCCCAAACATAACACCAATTTTTTCTCTGAGCTGGTTGATAAAAATCATCGTGCAATTCGTTTTGCTGATGGTTGCAGTAAGTTTTCTTAAGGCTTGTGACATCAATCTTGCATGCAACCCCATTTTTGAATCGCCCATTTCGCCTTCTATTTCACTTTTAGGCGTTAAGGCTGCTACTGAATCAATAACAACAATATCAATGGCGCCAGAACGTACTAGATTTTCAGCTATTTCTAAAGCTTGTTCCCCATTATCAGGCTGTGAAATAATTAAATTTTCCAAATCCACACCTAATTTTCCAGCATAAGTTCTATCAAAGGCGTGTTCTGCATCAATAAAAGCAGCAATACCGCCTGCTTTTTGGGCTTCGGTAATGGCGTGTAAGGTTAAAGTTGTTTTTCCTGAAGATTCTGGTCCGTAAATCTCGATAACCCGGCCTCTTGGGTATCCACCTACACCAAGCGCAATATCTAAACCTAAGGATCCTGACGGAATCACTTCAACATCTACCACAGCCATGTCGCTCATTTTCATCACTGTGCCTTTTCCGTATGCTTTATCTAACTTGTCTAAAGTTAATTTTAGCGCTTTTAATTTTGCTTCTTTTTCACTACTCATGTTCACTCTTTTATTAATTGATATGACTGCTAAATTACTACATCTTTTAGCATATTACAATTTTATCACGCAACCTTTTTATAGTTTTTGTATCTAACATTTATAAAGGGAAGATTTTGCTATGAAAAAGAGTTATTACCTTTTAAATATCAAGTTCTAATATTTATTTTTTGTGGTGATTGATAAATATTTAAGAGCTTTAGGGTGACCTTAGTTTATACAGAATTGTTGGTTACAAAGTGTTTCAAATGTTTTAAAAAGCAATGATGAACAAATGAAATTTTTAAGTAAAATTATCTTAACAAATTTTGGCGCTACAACTGAAGTTATGGTCAATAGCAGTTGTAAAGCCGACGGTGGTTAGCTCGTTTGAGGTTTTTGAAATTAAACAAATTTGAAAAATTAATAACGAGTTAGTCTAAGAAAAGCGCTTTGGAGTATTTCCAAAGCGCTTTTTGATTGTTCATTATTAGCAAAAGCAGTACTTTTGTGCTTTAAAATTCTCTAACCTTAATAAATTGGTATAGCATGCAACTGTACAATAACTTAAGTAAAAAAGAGAGAGCAGTACTTATCGAGCAAGCGGGGAAAGACCGTTTGACTATCTCTTTTTACAAATATGCCAAAATTGGCAATCCTGAATTATTTAGAAATCATATGTTTTTAGCTTGGAACGAACTAGATGTTTTAGGCAGAATTCATGTGGCAAATGAAGGTATTAATGCCCAATTATCGATTCCTGCTGATAACTTTGAGGCTTTCAAACACCATTTAGACAGCATTTCATTTCTAGAAAATGTAAGATTGAATATTGCTGTAGAACATGATAATTTTTCGTTTTTAAAATTGAAAGTTAAAGTTCGCGATAAAATTTTGGCGGACGGGCTTAACGACCAGACATTCGATGTTACCAATAAAGGACAACATTTAAATGCCGAAAAGTTTAATGAGCTAATAGACAATCCTAATACCATTTTAGTGGACATGCGCAACCATTATGAAAGTGAAATCGGTCATTTTAAAAATGCTGTGATACCTGATGTGGATACCTTTAGAGAATCACTCCCCATAATTGAAGAGGATTTAAAAGATTTTAAAGCCGACAAAAATCTTGTGATGTATTGTACTGGTGGCATAAGATGCGAAAAGGCTAGTGCCTATTACAAGCACAAAGGCTTTAAAAATGTGTTTCAATTAGAAGGTGGAATTATTAATTACGTTCATGAGGTTCAAGAAAAAGGACTTGAAAACAAATTTATTGGGAAGAATTTTGTATTTGACGAACGTCGTTCAGAAAAAATTTCAGACGATATAATTGCCAATTGTCATCAGTGTGGCAAACCAGCAGATACGCATGTAAATTGCGCCAATGAAGCTTGTCATTTATTATTCATACAATGCGATGAATGCAAAGAAAAAATGGAAAACTGCTGTTCAACAAACTGCATGGAAATAAACCGATTGCCATACGAAGAACAAAAAGAAATGCGAAAAGGTCAAGGAAACAGTAACGATATTTTTAAAAAAGGAAGAGCTGACCATTTACCCTATAAAAAAGACTTGCGAAATATATTTGAAAACTTCACACCCTAAAAACAATAACACCCTTATTAATATTGTTATAAATTCATCTAAATTGAATTAACTGAATAAATAATTTTATCTTAGCTAATTAATAAATACGAATCCTCTTTTTGAAGAATGTTTTCTCACATTTATCAAGAAAATAATATATAAAATTTATGAGTTGTAACAGTTGTTCAACCGGAAAAGATGGACAGCCAAAGGGTTGTAAAAACAATGGTACTTGTGGCACTGATAGCTGTAATAAGCTCACTGTTTTTGATTGGCTTTCTAACATGTCGCTGCCCGATGGAGAAACACACTTTAATGCTGTTGAAGTCCGTTTTAAAAATGGACGCAAACAATACTTTTTAAATACCGAAAATTTAACTTTAAGTATTGGCGATGTTGTGGCTACTCAAGCAAAATCAGGCCATGATATTGGTATGGTAACCCTAACAGGTGAATTGGTGCGTATTCAAATGAAGCGAAAAAATATAGACATTGATGATCGCGAAAACGTACTTAAAATTTACCGAAAAGCCACCCAAAGAGATATCGATATTTGGAAAGATGCCAGAGAACGCGAAGATCCAATGAAGGTAAAAGCTAGGCAATTTGCCATCGATTTAAAACTTCATATGAAAATATCAGATATCGAATTTCAAGGAGATGCAAGCAAAGCTACTTTTTATTATACGGCCGAAGATCGCGTAGATTTTAGAGAACTTATCAAGTTATTTGCACGTGAATTTAAAACCAGAATCGAAATGAAACAGGTTGGTTTTCGTCAAGAAGCCGCACGTCTCGGTGGCATTGGTTCCTGTGGAAGAGAACTTTGTTGTTCTACTTGGTTAACCGATTTTAGGTCGGTTAGTACTTCAGCTGCCAGATATCAACAATTATCGCTCAATCCTTTAAAATTAGCAGGACAGTGCGGTAAATTAAAATGCTGTTTAAATTATGAGTTGGATGCTTATTTAGATGCACTGAAAGAATTCCCAAAAACAGAGGTTAAGTTATACACCGAAAAAGGCGTAGGTGCCTGTCAAAAAATCGATATTTTTAAAGGAGTACTTTGGTACGCCTACGAAGGTGAATGGATGAATTGGCATAAATTAACAGCGGCTCAGGCCAATGTTATCATAGACTTAAATAAGAAAAAACAAAAAGTTGCAAGCCTCGAAGAATTCGCTGTTGAATTACTAGAAGAAACAAAAGTCGCTTTTGAAAATGTAGTAGGACAAGACAGTTTAACGCGGTTCGATAGTCCAAAAACGTCTCGTAAACGTAATAATAAGAACTCTAATAACCGAAAAAGAAAGCCGCAAAACAATGCTAAAAAAAGTTAGCTTTATTTTACTTATTTATTTGTTTGTTCAATCCTGTGATACCAATTATGTGTTTGATACCTACGAAACCGTAGAAAAATCTTGGGGACATGATAAGGCAATTCAATTTAATTTTACAGCCCCAGATTCCATTAATAATTACGCCTTATTCATCAATTTAAGAAACAATAAGGATTATCGTTATAATAATCTTTTTCTCATTGCCGAGTTAAGTTATCCAAATGGCAAAACGTTAATCGATACGCTAGAGTATCAAATGGCAAAACCCAATGGCGAGTTTTTAGGAACTGGATTTTCAGATTTAAAAGAAAATAAATTGTGGTACAAGGGGTTTAATGAACCATTTGTTTTTGAAGAATTGGGAGATTACCAATTAAAATTAAAACACGCCATGAGAAAAAATGGAGAAGTTGAAGGCCTTAAACAACTTGAAGGAATTACTGATATAGGTTTTAGAATAGAAGCTTTAAATACGTATAACAATGGCAACTAAAAAAAAGACAACTGCTGCAAAAGCATCTGATTTTGGACGTTATGTTCGCTGGTTCTGGATTGGATTTCTAGGCATTTTAACCAGTATTGCACTTATTTTTCTATTGGCCTCTTGGGGATTGCTCGGAGAAATGCCCGATTATACAGTACTGGAAAACCCGAAAACTAATTTGGCTACAGAAATTATATCAGCAGATGGTAAAACCTTAGGCAAATACTATTTTGACGATAATAGAACCCCGGTTGATTACAATGAATTGCCAGCTAATTTAATAGATGCTTTAATAGCTACAGAAGATGCGCGTTACCACAAACATGCGGGTATTGATGCCATTGGTACCCTACGAGCGGCATTTTATTTGGGTAAACGCGGAGGCGCGAGTACCATATCGCAGCAGCTTGCTAAACAACTTTTTAATAGACGCGAAGGCGCAAATACCGTTCAAAAACTATCTCAAAAGATTAGAGAATGGATTATTGCTACACGGCTAGAGCGCCAATATACCAAAGAGGAAATAATTGCCATGTATTTCAATATTTATGATTTTGGCAACAATGCAGATGGTATTCGATCGGCAGCAAAAATTTACTTTGGTAAAGAACCAATGGAATTGGAAATTAAAGAATCTGCCATGCTGGTAGGAATGTTTAAAAATTCATCTTTATACAATCCAAGACCCCATAGAAATCCAGAAGGCACAAAAAACAGACGCAATGTTGTGCTTGAACAGATGTATAAATATGGCTATTTAGATAAAAACGTAAAAGATTCTCTTAAGCTAACAGAATTAGATCTTAAGTACTCACCCGAATCGCATCGCGAAGGCTTAGCAACCTATTTTAGAGCGTACCTGTCCGATTTTATGAAGCAATGGATTAAGGATAATCCAAAACCTGATGGCACTAAATACAGTTTGTACAACGACGGGCTCAAAATTTACACGACTTTAGATTCTCGTATGCAGCAATATGCCGAAGATGCCGTTCAGCAGCACATGCCAAATCTTCAGGCAGAATTTGATAATCAAAATACTAAAGAACGCAACCCAACTACACCTTTTTTAGATTTAAAACAGGCTGAAATAGATGCACTCATAAAACGCAGCATGCGCCAAAGTGAACGCTGGAGAAAAATGAAGAATGATCTTGGGAAAACAGACGAAGAAATCATAGCATCCTTCGAAAAACCAGTTCAAATGGAAATATTTTCATGGAAAGGTGAGATAGACACCATCATGAAACCCATCGACTCAATGTTGTATTACAAATCCTTTTTACACCCAGGAATGATGGCGATGGATCCTCAAACTGGACATGTAAAGGCTTGGGTTGGCGGCATGAATTACCGACATTTTCAATACGATCACGTTAAACAAGGTAAGCGCCAAGTTGGTTCAACATTTAAACCTTTTGTTTACGCAGCTGCTATGGACGAGTTACATTTGTCTCCCTGCGATTCTCTACCACGCACACCAATTACCATTGAAGCTGGAAGATTTGGAAATCCGCTGCCATGGACAACCAGAAATTCTGACGGCAAGTACGACGGCTTTCAAACACTTAAATCTGCCTTAGCAAATTCAACCAATACCATAACAGCACGATTAATGAATCAAATCGGTCCGCAGTTGGTGGTAGACATGGCAAAAAAATTAGGCGTAGAGCAAAAAATAGACCCAGTTCCTGCAATTGCTTTAGGTACTCCAGATTTAAGTGTTTACGAAATGGTCGCAGCCTATTCAACCTTTGCCAACAAAGGCATATATAATACCCCGGTAATGGTAACACGCATCGAAGATAAAAATGGCACCGTTTTATATCAAGTCGCTCCAGAAAGTAAAGATGTGTTAAGTGAAGAAATTGCCTACGTTACTGTAAATTTATTAGAAGGCGTTACGCAGTTTGGCTCAGGGCAAAGACTCCGACACAATTGGGCAGTAAACACACCGCTGTATAAAGAAGTGATTACAGGGTATCCTTACGAATTTGATAATCCAATTGCTGGTAAAACAGGAACCACACAAAATCAAAGTGACGGTTGGTTCATGGGTATGGTCCCAAATTTAGTGACGGGTGTTTGGGTTGGTGCTGAAGACCGATCGGTTCATTTCAAAGGTATTGCCTATGGTCAGGGCGCAACAATGGCATTGCCAATTTGGGCTTTGTTTATGAGAAGTTGTTATGCCGATGAGAGTCTTGAAATTTCTAAAGATGAATTTGTAGCGCCAGCCGATTTGTCAATAAGGGTTAATTGTAATTTGTTGCCAAGCCCCAACACCTATACAGACGACGAAGACGATTTAGATAATATTATTGATTTCTAATTTCAAATCGTTTTCAAAGGTTTCCTAGGATATTTTCTATGATTTTCTGAGCATATTTTGTAAATTCACCAATGCAAATCACAAACTATGATAAATAAAAAAGTAGCCAATGCAATGGTGGCATTATCGGGCGTCAAGGATAATATGACGCTAATGCTTGGTGGTTTTGGACTCAGTGGTATTCCAGAAAACAGCATATCGCAATTGGTAAAGCTGAATATAAAAGGATTAACCTGTATTTCAAACAATGCGGGTGTTGATGACTTTGGCTTGGGCTTACTTTTGCACAAACATCAAATAAAAAAAATGGTCTCTTCTTATGTTGGCGAAAATGCCGAGTTTGAAAGACAAATGTTAAGTGGCGAATTGGAGGTTGAATTAATTCCGCAAGGAACTTTAGCTGAAAGATGTCGTGCAGCTCAATCAGGGTTTCCAGCATTTTATACACCAGCAGGTTACGGTACAGAAGTAGCAGAAGGTAAAGAAACAAGAGAATTTAACGGAAAAATGTACGTCTTAGAACACGCGTTTAAGGCGGATTTTGCTTTTGTTAAAGCATGGAAAGGTGACGAAGCTGGTAATTTAATTTTTAAAGGCACTGCAAGAAACTTCAATCCCAATATGTGTGGAGCGGCAAAAATAACGGTTGCTGAGGTTGAAGAATTATTACCAGTAGGTAGTCTTGATCCAAATCAAATTCACATTCCGGGTATTTTTGTGCATAGGATATTTCAAGGTTCAAACTATGAAAAACGCATCGAACAACGTACGGTGAGAAAAAAATAAAAATAACAAATTCCAATCGTGATAGCTTTTGGCACAATAACCAAGATAACCAATAACCCAAATGGCACTAGATAAAAAAGGCATCGCAAAGCGCATCGCCAAAGAAGTAAAAAACGGATATTACGTTAATCTTGGTATTGGTATTCCAACCTTGGTAGCAAATTTTGTTCGTGACGATATAGAAGTTGAATTTCAAAGTGAAAATGGCGTTTTAGGAATGGGACCATTCCCTTTCGAAGGAGAAGAAGATCCCGATTTAATTAATGCGGGTAAGCAAACCATTACTGCTTTACCAGGCGCTTCTTTTTTTGATTCAGCTATGAGTTTTTCAATGATAAGAGGTCAACACGTTCACCTTACTATTTTAGGTGCTATGGAAGTAGCCGAAAATGGCGATATAGCTAATTGGAAAATCCCAGGATATATGGTGAAAGGTATGGGTGGGGCAATGGATCTTGTTGCTAGTGCCGAAAATATTATTGTAGCTATGACCCATACCAACAAAAAAGGGGATTCAAAATTATTAAAGAAATGTTCATTACCATTAACTGGTGTTGGCTGTGTTAAAAAGATTGTAACTGATTTGGCAGTGCTTGAAGTTACTCAGGAAGGTTTTATACTTTTAGAACGTGCACCAGGCGTAAGTGTTGAAGCTATTAAAAAGGCTACAGAAGGTAAATTAATTATAGAAGGTGATATTCCAGAAATGGATATTTAAACAACTTTGGTTTAATATTGAATCGCCTCTAGGGCGATTTTTTTGCAGGAAAAAACTTTACGACCAGTCATAAATGTTAAAATATTACGCATTACATCGATTTATTATGCTTTTTAACTGATTGCATTGAAAAGTTGTTTTATATTAGTAATCCCAAATCACAGTATTGAAAACCAAATCTATCATGAACTTAATTTATGAATTGACCCCAAATCTATCATAAAGCTTAATCTTATGAACAAAGCCCCAAATCTACTAAAAACCTACTCTACGGATGCTGCAATCATAAACAGCTTACAAAAAAGTGTCCGTTTAATCAAGGACATTGCCCTGTTGGCCAAAAAAGTATTCATGCTATAATCCTTTGGGTATAGCATGAATTAATTTTTTGGTATAAGGCGTGTTTGGATGATTGTAAATATGATCTGCTTCACCAATCATTTCAATCTTTCCTTGATTCATCACAATTAACTGATCCGACATAAACTTAACCACAGCCAAATCGTGGGATATAAATATGTAAGTGAAGTTAAATTTTTCTTTTAATTCATTTAGTAAATTGAGTACCTGCGCTTGCACAGAAATATCTAAAGCAGAAACCGATTCATCGCATATTATAAGTTTTGGATTTAGTACGATGGCTCTGGCAATCCCGACACGCTGGCGTTGTCCGCCTGAAAATTGATGGGGATATTTATTAAAATCGCTCGCACTGAGTCCTACACGCTCTAAAAGCGAAATCACCTTTTCCTTTCGATCTTTTTTAGAACTTCCAATACCATGAACTGTCATAGGTTCTAATATAGCTTCACCTACATTAATCCTCGGATTTAAAGAAGCAAATGGGTCTTGGAATATAATTTGAATATCTTTTCTAAGTTGTCTTACAGCATTTCGATTTAATTTAGTAATATCTTCACCTTTATAAAACACAGAGCCGGAAGTGGCTTTGTCTAATTGTAAGATAACATTGCCCAAAGTCGATTTTCCACATCCAGACTCACCAACCAATCCAAGTGTTTCACCTTCATAAACTTTAAAGCTCACATCATTAACTGCCTTAAATTGTTCAGGATTTTTAAATAATGAAGCTTTTCCAAAGTAAATTTTAGATACATTTTTCACTTCTAAAATCGGTGGTTTGGAATATATGTTTTCATGCTGTCGTTGACGCTCAGCGGGACTTATAATTTCAGTTTTAAGAGTACCATTCAACACATCCTTGATAGTTGGTAAAACTTTGAGTCTGTTTTTGGTAGATGGCCTAGATGCAATTAGGGCTTTGGTATAGCTGTGTTTTGCCGATTTAAAAATGGCGTTTACATCGCCTTGTTCTACGATGCTTCCTTGATACATCACCATAACTCTATCGGCAATTTCCGATACCAGTGATAAATCATGCGTAATAAACATCACACTCATATTATATTCTGATTGTAACGATTTCAGCAAGCTTATTATTTCAGCTTGTACGGTTACATCCAGAGCTGTTGTAGGTTCATCTGCTATAAGTACTTTTGGTTTGCAAGCAATGGCCATGGCGATCATAACACGCTGTTTTTGACCTCCAGAAATTTCATGTGGATAGGCTTTATAAAGTCTTTCAGGGTTTGGGAGTTTAACTTTTTCAAAAAGGTTGAGCACTTCGGCCTTA
The DNA here is from genome assembly GCF_036825875.1 of Paucihalobacter sp. Lineage (NCBI taxonomy): Bacteria > Pseudomonadati > Bacteroidota > Flavobacteriia > Flavobacteriales > Flavobacteriaceae > Paucihalobacter > Paucihalobacter sp. The sequence continues at coordinate 22,675 of NZ_DAISXK010000005.1, forward strand.
GCTTCTTTTTCGGAAATCTTTAAATGCTGTAAAAGTATTTCAATTACTTGCTTACCACAAGTCATAGAAGGATTTAAGGAACTCATGGGCTCTTGGAAAATCATAGCGATTTCATTGCCTCTTAAGGCTTGAAGCTCTTGAGGGTTCAAATCAACTAAACTCGTGTTTTTGTAAAAAATATTCCCAGAGGTAATTTTAGCAATGCGTTTTGGCAATAAACCCATGATCGATAATGCAGTCACGGATTTTCCCGAACCAGATTCGCCAACAATTCCTAATATTTCATTTGCATTAAGTTGGAAAGAAATATCTTTTAAAATTGGGTTTTCAACACCGTCGTTGAAAAACGACACATAAAGGTTTTCAATATTTAATAAGCTTTGCGATGAGTTCATGCGAATATTAGTGTCATATGCAATAAAGAGAATTCTTAGTTATTCATTTTAAACTGTTAATATCTTTTTTTGGTAGCTAGTTTGCTAAAAAACAATAATGTTTACTTTAACATCCTATTAACAATTTATTCCTCTAAAATATGAAATTAAAATTATCTGCACTCATCTTTATGATGACAACAGTATTTGTTTTTTCACAAAACAAATCTTATTGGGCAAAACAAAGCCCTTCAAAAAATTACACTGTAAAACATCACTTACAGGATTTAAATTCTCAACAACTTTTTAGTGTAAATTTTGATGCTATTGTCTCAGAATTGTTGAATGCCCCAGATCGAAGCGAAATGGGCAGAAGTAATGGTGTTACTATTGGATTTCCAAATGCTGAAGGCAAAATGGATTTTTTCAATGTCTACGAAGCCTCTACCATGCATCCCGAATTACAGGCCAGATTTCCACAAATTCGGTCTTATGTTGGGAAAGGAATCACAAATCCTGCGGCTATCATAAGATTTAGTGTGTCTCCTAAGGGAATTCACACCATGCTTAAAGAACCTAATAAACCAATGACATTTATTGAGCCCTATGCAACTGATTTGTCGGCCTATGTGGTTTTTACCAGAGATCAAAACAGTTCACGCGATAGAGACTTTGCGTGTGAAGTAACAGCCGCTATGCAGAATAATGACGATTATGAAGGCTACGCTTTAAGAAACGCCGATGATTCACTGTTAAGAACTTATAGGCTTGCTGTTTCTACAACAGGAGAGTACACTCAATATCATGGTGGTACCAAGGCATTGGCTTTAGCCGCGATTAACACAACAATGACGCGTGTTAATGGTATTTTTGAAAATGATTTTAATGTCACGCTTCAATTAATAGCCAACAACGATTTGGTAATTTATACCAATCCAAGTACCGATCCTTACACAACAACCGCTAATTACAATAATCAACTTCAATCCACATTAACCAATGTTATTGGCGAAGCTAATTATGATGTAGGCCATTTATTTGCCAACGCCCAAAACAACGGAAATGCGGGTTGTATCGGTTGTGTTTGTGTGAATGGGCAGAAAGGTAGAGGTTGGACTTCACGCACTACGCCTGAAGGCGACCCATTTGATGTAGATTATGTAGCTCATGAACTTGGCCATCAGTTTGGTGCCAATCACACCTGGACTTTTAATGGCAGTGAAGGCACTGGAGCGCAAATGGAACCTGGAAGCGGAAGCACTATCATGGGCTATGCAGGTATAACAGGGGTTAATACCGATGTGCAACCTAATTCTGACCCCTATTTCCATGCCATATCAATACAACAAGTAACGAATTATATTAAAAACAGGAGTTGCCAAACCAACACCAACACTGGTAATGCGGTTCCTGTTGTAGAGGCAGGACCTAATTATACCATTCCAAGAGCGACGCCTTTTGTTTTAGACGGCACAGCAACCGATGCAGACGCCCAAGATATTCTTACGTTTTGCTGGGAGCAGTTTGATCAAAATGCCGCGGCAACTACCTTGCCTGGCCCAAACAACACTTCGGGTGTTGCATTTAGATCGTATAATCCAACAGTTGATAGTAAAAGGTATTTTCCAAGATTGGAAACTGTAAAAACGGGCGCAACATCATGGAAATGGGAAGCAGTGCCAAATGTGAACAGAAATATGAATTTCCGCTTAACAGTTAGAGATAACCGACCCGGAAGCGCCACCAATAAGAGCGATGATATGATTGTTACTGTTACTACTTCGGCTGGACCATTTGTTGTAACCAACCCGAATACTAATCTGATATGGACGGTCGGTAGCACACAAAGTGTTACTTGGAATGTTGCTGGAACCACTGGAAATGGTGTAAATGCTTCAACAGTAGATATTTTTCTGTCAACCGATGGTGGTGACACTTATCCCATAGCACTGGCAACAGGTGTTTCCAACAATGGTTCGGCGTCTGTTTTGGTACCAAATAATATTGGTACTCAAAATCGAGTCATGGTTAAGGGTTCAAATCATATCTTTTTTGATATTTCAAATGCCAATTTCACCATTGAAGGTCAAGTAGCATGCAATGTAGCTATTCCCCAAGATTTGGTAGTATCTAATATAGGTTCTGCAAATGCAACTGTAAGTTGGACGGCATTACCAGGCGCAACTTATGATGTTAGATACAGACCAACAGGGAGTTCAACATGGAATACTATAGAAAATATTGTAGGCGTTTCAACTGAAATAGCTGGTCTACAAACTTTAACCGAATACGAAATTCAAGTTAGAAGTAAATGCCCAAATAATGATGTTTCGGAATATAGCAATAGCGTTATTTTTACCACGCTTGAAGTACAGTTAAATTACTGTGCATCTCAAAGTAGCAACGTTAATGATGAATACATTGGAAACGTTCAACTCAATACCATCAATAATACGTCTGGTGGCCAGTTTTATTCCGATTTCACAAATATTTCAACAGTCTTAACCAAAGGAACATCCTATACCATTTTTATTACACCTGTTTGGACAGGAACCGTTTATAATGAAGGTTATTCAGTTTGGATTGATTTTAATAAGGATGGCGATTTTGACGATGCAGGCGAACAAGTTTTCACAAGAGCCGCAACTAATCAGTCACCAGTGTCTGGAAATTTTACAATTCCAGAAGGCGCAGTTGAAGGTGCCACAAGAATGCGCGTTTCTATGAAGTATAACGCCACACCAACAGCCTGCGAAAGCTTTACCTGGGGTGAAGTTGAAGATTACACCGTAATAATTGAAGGTTCTGGTCCGGATGTTGAAGCGCCAACGGCACCCACTAACTTAACGGCATCAAACACTACGCAAACCTCAACCGATTTGGCTTGGAATGCTTCAACCGATAATGTTGGCGTCACAGGTTACGATGTGTATCAAGATGCTGCTTTAATAGCCTCGGTTACTACGGCAAATTATCAGGTTACTGGCTTAAATCCAAATACCAATTATTCGTTTTTTGTGAGAGCAAAAGATGCGGCGGGTAATATTTCTAATAATAGTAATACAGTTAATGTAACTACATTAGCGCCGCCAGATACAGAAGCTCCTACTTCGCCTACAAATTTAACAGCAACAAATACAACACAAAGCACAACAGATTTGAGTTGGAATGATTCTACCGATAATACAGGAGTAACTGCTTACGATGTATTTCAAGATGGTGCTTTAATTGCTTCGGTATCCTCTACAAACTATCAGGTAACTGGATTAAGTGCAAGCACCAACTATTCTTTTACTGTAAGAGCTAGAGATGCTGCTGGAAATCAATCTGATTTTAGTAACACAGTTTTAGTAACAACTATAGATACTCAAGCACCAACAGCACCAACAAATTTAACAGCGTCTAATATTACGCAAACCACAACCGATTTAAGTTGGAATGCTTCAACTGACAATGTTGGTGTTACGGGATACGATGTTTATCAAAGTGGTGTTTTGATAGCCTCTGTAATATCAACCAATTTTCAGGTTACAGGATTAAATTCTGCAACTAGTTATTCGTTTTTTGTGAGAGCGAAAGATGCAGCCGGTAATGTGTCAAATAATAGTAATACTGTAAACATAACAGCTTTAGCGCCTCCTGATACTGAAGCTCCAACTGCACCAACTAATTTAGTGGCTTCGAATACTACTGAAACTACGACTGATTTAAGTTGGACAGCTTCCTCAGACAATGTTGGTGTAGTGGCCTATGATGTATTCCAAGATGGTACGCAAATAGCATCAGTGTCAGCTATTAATTACCAGGTTACAGGGTTAATTTCAAATTCAACCTATCAGTTTAGTGTTCGTGCCAGAGATGCAGCCAATAATTTTTCGGCTTTTAGTAACAGTGTATCCGTAACTACTTTGGAATCAACTGTAAATTATTGTACCTCTAACAGTACCAATGTTAATGATGAATATATCAGCAGAGTAAGATTAAATACCATTGATAATGCGTCTGGTGCTCAGTTTTATTCAGATTTTACTACGATTTCAACAAATTTGGTGAAAGGAACGGAATACTCAATTACCATAAACCCAACTTGGACAGGAACCGTTTATGCTGAAGGTTACGCTGTTTGGATTGATTTAAATGGTGATGGAGATTTTACCGACGCGGGAGAATTGGTTTTTTCTCAAAACCCAACGAATGCTTCTGTGATTACAGGTACTTTTACAATTCCAATGTCAGCTGCAAACGGAGCAACCAGAATGCGTGTTTCAATGAAGTACAATTCAGTACCAACACCTTGCGAAACTTTCACTTTTGGTGAAGTTGAAGATTATACGGTTGTATTGCAGGAACCTATACCTGATAATGAAGCGCCAACCGCACCAACCAATTTGACGGCATCAAATACTACGCAAACCGCAACAACCTTGAGTTGGAACCCTTCAACTGATAACGTTGGGGTAACTGCTTATGAGGTTTATTTAGACGGGCTTTTATTGGGCACAACAGGAGCCACAAGTGTACAAATAACAGGCTTGAATCCAAGTACAAACTATTCGTTTTTTATAATTGCATTTGACGCAGCGGGTAATAGCTCTGCTCAGAGTAATTCAGTTAATGTTACTACTTTAGACAACGCACTAACTTACTGCAATTCTCAAGGTAATAATAGTAATAATGAATGGATACAAAGAGTACAATTAGGAAGTATCAATAACAACTCTGGAAATAACGGTGGTTATGCCGATTTTACTGCACTTTCAACCAGCTTAGTTAAAGGCTCTAGTAATACCGTTATAATTGTGCCAGGTAGAACCAATACCAGCAGAAGAGAAGCCTACAGAGTATGGATAGATTATAATCAAAATGGTAGTTTTAATGATCCTGGTGAGTTAGTATATAGCAGAAACAGAACCAATGCATCCTCAGTTGGCGGTAGTTTCACAGTGCCAACTTCGGCCCTAAATGGTGCTACAAGAATGCGCGTTTCTATGAAATACAATGCTTCTCCTACGTCATGTGAAATTTTCTCAAACGGTGAAGTGGAAGACTACACAGTTTTTATAATAAATTCGGCTAAAGGCGATGTTGTTGATAACGAGGGCCAAGCTAATGGAGATGATAGTATATTGCTATTCCCTAATCCAGTGAGCGATTCTGAATTAAATATTAAATTAATAGGATGGCAAGCTACTGAAATTAGAGTTTACAATACCTTAGGTCAGTTGGTAATTAAACAACCTTACAGTAATACCATACAAGTAGCAAAACTCGAGGAAGGTGTTTATTTATTAGAATTAATTTCTGAGAATAAATCAATCACCAAAAGATTTGTGAAAAAGTAACACTTAATAAATAACACAAAAATTGAAAAGGTCTGATGAAAAATCAGACCTTTTTTTATATATGAATAATTTCGTCTTCGTTTAAAATAGTTTCACTACGCAATCTCAAAAATACTTGCGCCACGGCAATAGTATCTTTTTCGCAGTAAGCGACTATTCTGTCTATACCATTTTCTTCGTAATAAACTTTGTAAACTTGACTGCCGTCAATATCGTCCTTAGGTGATGGGATGCCAAGTACATTGGTAAGTAATTTTAAAGACGTATAGTTTTTATAATCGCCAAATTTCCATAATTCTAAAGTGTCTAAATGAGGCACTTCCCAAGGTTTTTTTCCAAATAAATTCAACTTATAAGGCAATTCTATATTGTTGATGATCATTCTTCGTGCAATATATGGAAAGTCGAATTCCTTGCCGTTATGGGCACAAAGTAAATGTTTGGCTTGACTAAAGTGAGAAATCAAAAGGTTTTTAAAGTCTTTTAAAATAGTTATTTCATCTCCGTAAAATGAAGTTACTCTAAAATGTCTAATATCACCTTGAAAGGTAAAGTAACCTACCGAAATACAAATTATTTTACCAAATTCGGCCCAAATACCTGCACGTTCATAAAATTCTTCCGCTGAAATCTCGCCTCGTTGATATTGTGATTTCTGCTCCCATAATTCTTGTTTTGCCTCTGTTAATCCTGAAAATAAGGATTGCTCTGGAACCGTTTCTATGTCCAGAAATAAAATATTTTCAAGGGCTAACTTTTTAATCATTACTCTAGCATTTTGTAAGCTTCTTCTATATAGGTTGAAATATCGTCTGTAAAGGTTGCAATAGCATCACCATCACCTTTTGAATGGCCAAGTCTAACAATAATAACGTTATCTTCTGGTTCTACAATCACATACTGACCCAAATGACCGCGCATCATAAAAAAGTTTTTATCGCCTACGCTTTTCAACCACCAACCGTAGCCGTATTCTGGGCTTTCGGCAAACCGGGGTGTTATGGATTTCGCAATAAAAGCAGAGTCTAATAGTTGCTTGCCATTCCATTTTCCATGGTCTTTGTAAAGCTTTCCTAAACGCGCAAAGTCTTTGGCATTACTTGCTATACAGCAGTAGGCTTTTACTAGATCGTGGTCTTCACTATCTACTTGCCACAATGTTTCATTTTCGGAGCCAAGTGGTTTCCAAAAACTTTCTTCAAGATAATTATAGAGCTTTTTACCCGTAGCGCGTTCAATAGCGATGGCCAACATTTGGGTGTCTCCACTAGCATATTTATAAGCGGTTCCAGGTTCTTTCACAACTTTCAATCCAGTTACTACTTTTGTTAAATCATCGTCAAAATACGCTCTTGTGGTAATAGATAGTGGCGAGTAGTAGCGCTCATCCCAATTCGTTCCGGATGCCATACTAGACAAATCACCGACGGTCATTTTTGCTGCTTTTCCATCGCAATATTCTGGAATAAATTCGCAGACAGGCTGATCTAAATTCTTGATATAACCATCCATAATTGCTTTTCCTAACAACGCAGAAACATAACTTTTTGCCATAGAAAATGAATTGGTTTGGGAGCTTTCGCCAAATCCGTCGTAGTAGTTTTCGAACCAAATGCTGTCATTTTTAATAATGACGTAGGCAACTGTTCCGTTAGTTTTATTAATGTTGTTTAATGCTTCAGTTTCCTTTACTTTATTGTAGTCTGAATGATTCGGCCAAGGTTGTGAATTTCCGTTTCCTACAAAAGCGTTATCAAAATGTTTGTAATCTTCTAGGTAAGCGGTTGTGTGGCCTTTCAAGTAAATAGTTCTAACTGCTTTGATGAGGTAATCCGTATCTGTAATGTAAAGTACAGCAATTAAAATAATGAAGATTGAAAGAATTGCTAGAAAGAGTTTTTTCAGAAATTTCATAGGTGATATTTAATGATTTAAATATATAAAATTAATTTAACAGATAATAAATTTGAGCCAAAGAGATTAAAACAACGATTGTTGCTTACATGGATTTTCATGGTTAAGCAACCATTGCTTTCTGGCCAAACCACCAGCATAGCCGGTTAGGCTGCCATCGCTACCAATAACTCTGTGACATGGTATCACAATCCAAATTGGATTTTTCCCATTGGCTTTTGCAACGGCTCTTATAGCCTTAATATCGCCTAATTGTTTTGAAAGTTCAAGGTAAGACATGCAGGTTCCGTATGGGATATTTTGCAGTGCTTTCCATACTGTTTTCTGAAAATCGGTGCCTTGTGGATTTAATTTTAGTTGAAATTCTTTTCGTTTGCCCTCAAAATATTCTTGAAGTTGGTAAACACAATCTTCTAACAATTCTGGAATGATATCGGTAATGGTTTCTTCAGAGTTTAAAATTGAAATACTCGCAATACCATCAGGATCACCAGATATTTTTGCGAAACCTAAAGGTGTATGTATGATGCATTCTTCCACTAAAATTTAGTTGTTTTCATCTATAATACCAAGGCGTTTGGCTCTGTCTTCCCAGTTTTTCCTAGCTAGACTCTGTAAATCAGATATATTATCGCTCTCATCCATGATTTCTAGTCCAAGGAGCGTTTCAATTACATCTTCCATTGTAACGATGCCATTAATTGAGCCATATTCGTCAACTACTAAGGCCATGTGATTTTTCCCAGATATAAGTTTTTCAAATAATTCGGGAATAGGTAAGCTTCTGTTAACTACGATAATGTCGCGCTTTAATTCTGAAAGTGGCTTTTGGTCATGGTCTAAGGCCATTTCTTTAAAAACGTCATCTTTGAGCACTAGGCCAACAATATTATCTTGTTCTATTGAATATACAGGGATTCTTGAAAAGCGAATATTGGAGTTTGCTTTAAAAAATTCTGAAACCGTCATGGTTTCGTTTTCAATTTTCATAACCGTTCTTGGTGTCATGATATCCTTGGCTCGTACCTTTTTAAAGTTTAAAAGGTTTTTAATGACTTTACTTTCATTTTCTTCAAAAACACCTTCTTGATGAGCGATTTCTGTCATTGCTACAAATCCTTCTCTGCTTAAAATACTTCCGTGGCCTTTACCTCCAATTAGTCGCGTTGTTAATCTTAAGAGCCATAGTATTCCTGTATATTTTAAAGGAAAAATAAGAATTTTTAAGCTGATAGCAGTAAAATTACCAAGGCTTTTCCAATAGGTCGCACCGATTGTTTTTGGGATAATTTCTGAAGTAACCAAAATTAAAATAGTCATAATAGTTGAAACAACACCAACCATTAATTCTTCTGTGAAATTCACACCAAAATATCTGTGTGTGGTAGAGCCATAAATTTCAGCATAAGCCACTTTGGCCTGGACACCAACTAAAATAGCACCAACGGTGTGTGCAATTGTGTTTAAGGTAAGAATCGCTATAAGCGGCTGATCGACATCTTTTTTAAAGTTTTCAAGAATTTCAGCATAAACTTTGCCTTCCTGCTTTTTAATTTTTAGAAAGGTCGGCGTTAAGCTGAGCAATACAGCTTCGAGAATACTACATATAAAGGAAAAAAATATGGCAATAACTGCATAGAAGATTAAGAGTCCCATTTAATAATTAGATTTGACCGTAAAGATATAACAATTAGTGGTTCATAAGTTTACTGACATCCTTTGCAAAATAAGATGCTATGATACTTGCGCCTGCACGTTTGATGGCAGTCAATTGTTCCATCATTACAGCATCATGGTCTAGCCAGCCCTTCTCGGCCGCGGCTTTTAACATGGCATATTCACCTGAAACTTGATAAACTGCTACTGGCACATTAACGGTATCGACAATATCTCTTACAATATCTAAATAACATAAGCCTGGTTTTACCATCACAATATCGGCGCCTTCTTCTATATCCATTAATGTTTCTTTAATGGCTTCATGGCGATTGGCAAAATCCATTTGGTAGGTTTTTTTGTCTTTTGGAATATTTTGAGCATCAACTGGAGCAGAATCTAAGGCATCTCGAAATGGGCCGTAAAAGGCTGAGGCATATTTGGCGCTGTAACTCATAATACTCGTGTTGTGAAAACCTTCGTCTTCAAGTAAGGTTCTAATTTCAAAAATCCTGCCGTCCATCATATCACTGGGTGCTACAAAATCGGCACCTGCTTTGGCGTGCGATAGGGACATTTCAGCTAAAACAGAGGTGGTTTCATCATTTAAAATTTGTCCGTTGTGAATAATACCATCATGTCCGTAAATGGAAAAAGGATCGAGCGCCACATCGGTCATAACAATCATATCAGGACATGCATCCTTGACGGTTTTAATGGCGCGTTGCATGAGTCCATTTGGATTTAAAGCTTCGGTACCGCTGTTGTCTTTTAGTTTGTCGTCAACTTTCACAAACAACAAAACCGATTTTAAACCTAAATTCCAAAGTTCTTTTACTTCTTTGGTGAGATGATCTAAACTCAAACGATAATAATTTGGCATGGAAGCGATTTCTTCTTTAATATTTTTACCTTCAACCACAAATAGCGGTACTAAAAAGTCGTTCGGCGTAATGATGGTTTCTCTCACCAAACTTCTGATGCTTTCGTTAGTTCTTAATCTTCTATTTCTTCTTAATGGATACATAATTCAATTTTAAGTTATGAATTGGCGGGTTTTTAATAAAAACCTCTGTGTAACTTTTTATTATAGCCTTACCCAATCTACGGGATTTTTTAAAACCTTCAACAATCTTTCTTCTTCACTTCCGGGTTCAGGATGATGGTCGTAAACCCACTGCACATGCGGTGGCAAACTCATTAAAATACTTTCAATGCGGCCATTGGTTTTTAAACCAAATAAGGTGCCTTTATCGTGTACTAAATTGAATTCTACATAACGGCCACGTCTTATTTCTTGCCAGTTGCGTTGTTCTCTTGTGTAACTTAAATGCTTTCTTTTTTCAACTATTGGGATGTACGCTTCCACAAAACTGTTGCCAACTTCGGTTACAAAATTATACCAATCTTGCATAGAAAAATTATCGGTTGCTTTGCAATAATCAAAAAACAAACCACCAACACCACGGGCTTCATTTCGATGTGAATTCCTGAAATAGCTATCACATTTATGTTTAAATTCTGAATAAAATTTAGGGTCGTGCTTATCGCAGGCAGTTTTACAAGTTTGATGAAAATGTTCGGCATCTTCTTCAAATAAATAATAGGGTGTTAAATCTTGTCCGCCACCAAACCAACTGTCGATCACGTTTCCTTGTTTGTTGTACATTTCGAAGTAGCGCCAATTAGCATGCACCGTTGGAACCATCGGGTTCTTAGGGTGAATTACAAGACTAATTCCACAGGCATAAAAATTGGCATTATTAACACCAAAATAAGTCTGCATTGCTTCTGGTAAAGTGCCGTGAACTGCAGATATGTTAACACCACCTTTTTCAAAAACAGCACCGTTTTCAATCACTCGTGTGCGGCCACCGCCACCTTCAGCGCGTTGCCAAAGATCTTCTTTAAATTTGGCTTCACCATCACATTGTTCAAGCGCTGCACAAATTTGATCTTGTAATTTTTGAATGTATTTATAAAACTGTTCTTTCATTGCAATTGGTAAAACTGTTTAAAGCTCTTCAAGATACACAAATTCGTTTTTAAAATTTTCTATTTCAGAAATTGTTGTTATTAAAACAGCAGTTTTCATTTTTTCTTTTAAAATAGAAATGATGGCTTCTTTGTTGTGCTCAAATAAATTATGTTCAGTAAAAATAATTCTGCCAATGTTATTATTCTGTAGATCCATCAACATTTCAATTTGATTATTTGGTGCTAATTTTTCGTGTAAATCGGTTGTTTTCTTTGCCCAATTTACTGATGTTTCGATTGATTTATTCTTTTTATAACAATGGAAGGCTATTAAAATATTCCATAAGGCATGTCTGAATGCATTGGTAATGTTGTTTTTGTGATGTTTTTTGCCGTAAAGTCGATTACAAATTTGAAGGGTTTGTAATGTAGCCTGATGGGTTGGAAAAAAGTATTGAGGTTTTAAAGCGAAGGTTTTCACTAACAGAAAAAGTTGCTTAAAACTTAAACTTTTAATGCGGTTCCAAACTGCCATAATGGATTTATTTGTATTCTTTCACAGCATCAATAAATGCTTTGGCATTATCAAGCGGGATATTTGGTAAAATACCGTGACCCAGATTTACGATGTACTTGTCTTTTCCAAATTCGTTAATCATTTGGGTTACCATCTTCTTGATTTCAGCAGGGGGCGAAAATAATCGTGCCGGATCAAAATTACCTTGTAAAGTGACATTACCGCCTGTTAAATATCGAGCGTTTCTCGCTGAGCAAGTCCAATCAATACCGATAGCCGAGGCATTAGAGCGCGCCATTTCTGGTAGGGCAAACCAGCAGCCTTTTCCAAAAGCTACAACATAAGTTTCATCTTTTAAGGCCTCAATAATTTGATTGATGTATTGCCATGAAAATTCTTGATAATCAGTCGGCGATAGCATACCACCCCAAGAATCAAAAATCTGTACAGCGTCAACACCTGCCCTTACCTTAGCCTTTAAATAGGCAATGGTTGTATCGGTTATTTTTTGAAGTAATTGATGCGCTGCGATAGGATTAGTAAAACAAAACTCTTTAGCAATATCAAAATTTTTACTGCCCTGGCCTTGCACACAATAACATAAAATGGTCCAAGGCGAACCTGCAAAACCAATTAGTGGCACTTCATCATTAAGCAGTTCTTTAGTAGCTTTTATGGCTTGCATTACGTAATCTAAGGCCACGCTAACATCTGGAACAATTACAGTCTCTACGTCTTTTTGGCTACGGATAGGCTTCGGTAAATAGGGTCCGAAATTTGGCTTCATCTGCACTTCAATATTCATCGCTTGCGGAATCACCAAAATATCGCTAAATAAGATGGCCGCATCCATACCGTATCGCCGAATTGGCTGAACCGTAATTTCGCTCGCTAGTTCAGGTGTTTGGCAACGGGTAAAAAAATCGTATTTGGCTTTTATCTCTTGAAATTCTGGTAAGTATCGGCCTGCCTGACGCATCATCCAAACTGGGGGACGCTCAACAATTTCTCCTTTTAAAGCTCTTATGTATAGATCGTTCTTCATAGACTTTTTTATTTATGACTATAAATGATGGTTTACCAATTCAATTAAACTTTCAACAGTGGGGATTTTTGCGACCTGTATTTCTTTAAAATACTTTTGCGCTTCGGTAGCTGTGGTATCACCTATGCAAAAAGCAATGCCATTGGCTTTGTTTTGTTTGAGAAAACTTTCTACGGCTGAAGGACTAAAAAACATAACCGCTTTCGCGTCACTATGAATTTTAGAAGCATCTAATTTAGTTTGATAGGCTTCTATTTCGTTAACCTGAATGTTATTTTCGGTTAAAATAGCCGGCAATTCGTCTAGCCTTATATTGCTACAGAAATAAGTAACCTCAGTTCCTTCTATGAACGCCACCAAATGTTCGGCTAGAGCTTTCGCACTGTTTGCTGCAAATGTTACCGGTCCGATTTTTTGAGCAATCAAACGCTTGGTGCGTCTTCCTACACAATAGATGTTTTTAAATTGAAGCTCTGTTGCATCAACACTTCTAAGAATAGCTTCAACCGCATTTTGACTTGTAATGACAACGTTTTTGAGAGTTGATTTTAAAAGAATTGGTGAAATTCTATTTAAACTAATTTTAATAGCGTCGTCACTTTCCACCTTTAGACCATCGTTGAACATTCTTAATTGTTGTTCGGTAAGCGATTTTGTAGAAAACACATCAATCTTGCGATCGGAATTTTTGATGGTATCCATAAGCCGTTTTCCGCCGCGCTCAATAATGAAATTGGCGCAGTATTCGGCCATATTGTAATGGCTGCCTATTTTTTCAGAACGCTGAACCTCAAGTTTTTTACTGCCATCTAAACTTAATAAAACCCCTTTAAAAAATATTTCATCGTCTTTTACAAAGGCAATAGCGCCAATTGGAGCAGAACAACCGCCTTCAAGTAGCCTTAAAAATTCGCGTTCTATCTGGGTACAAATTTGTGTGTGTTCGTCGTTAATTTCACTTAAAATCGTTCTGGTTTCTTCGTCATTTTCCAGTGCAGCAATCATAACTGCGCCTTGTGCGGGCGCTGGAATCATCCAATCAAGGTTAAAGGAGTTTTCAGGTTTAATTCCTAATCTACCTAGGCCTGCAGCAGCAAAAATAGCAGCATTCCAATCTTGGTTCTCCTCAAGTTTTTGAAGCCTTAAATTTACATTGCCTCTTAAGTCAACAATGGTGTGTGTCGGAAATTGATTGAGCCATTGGGCACGACGGCGCAAACTTCCTGTGGCTATAATGGCGTTTTGCTGAGACAAAAACTCTTCGTTATTTTTAAAAACCAACATATCTCTGGTATTGCCGCGTTTTAAAACAGCACCTTGAACAATGCCCACTGGCAAGGCAGTTGGCACATCTTTTAAGGAATGTACAGCAATATCAATATCACCGTTAAGCATGGCAACATCTAAGGTTTTAGTAAAAATGCCTCTAATTCCCATTTCGTAAAGCGGCTTGTTAAGTACTAAATCACCGGTGGATTTTACAGGAACAATTACAGTTTTATGGCCAAGATGTTCTAATTGTTGTTGTACAGTTTTGGCTTGCCACAAAGCTAATTCGCTATCGCGGGTGCCAATTCTAATTGGTTTAGACATTTTGGATATTTTCTAGCTGGAATATTTTTTTGATAAGTTCAACACTTTCGTCTGAAGAATCGGAGTCCTCTTTAAGGTGAAATGCGAAGTGATTGGTAATTTTTTGAATAATATTATTGCTGATTAACTCGGCTTGAACTTCATTAAAATCAGATAGTTTTTTACGTTGATTACTGATTTCAGAATTTTTTAAATCGTTTAATTTAAGCTTTATGGCTTGAATTGTTGGCGCAAATTTGCGCGTATCTAACCATGTTAAAAATTCTGTTTTGATGTCCTCTATGATGGTTTCGGCAATTGGTATAAAAACTTTGCGTTTTTCTAAAGTATCATCCGTAATTTTTGCCAAATCGTCTAGATGCACCAATTTCACGTTCGATAAATCGTGAACGTCTATTTTAACATTTTTCGGAATGGATAAATCTAAAATAAGTAAGGGTTTTCCGGTACTTAACATAGATTTTTCGATAGTGGGTTGCTTGGCGCCCGTTGCCACAATTAAAATGTCGGCTTGGTTAACTTCGGTTTCTAGATCTGAAAAATCTTTCACAATTACATTAAACTTTCCTGCAATTTCCTCTGCTTTGGTTTTAGTGCGATTGATAATGGTGATATGGGAATTTTTGGTGTGTTTCACCAGGTTTTCACAGGTGTTTCTGCCAATTTTACCAGTGCCAAAAAGCAAGATATTTTTCTCGGAAACAGCTTTTATGTTATTCATGATATATTGAACAGAAGCAAAAGATACTGACGTTGCGCCTGATGATAATTCAGTTTCAGTTTTAATACGTTTGCTAGCTTGGATTACGCAATTAACCAATCTTTCAAGATAAGAATTAAGTAATCCAAACGATTTTGAAAGTCTTGCTCCAGATTTAAGCTGACTGATAATTTCGAAGTCGCCTAAAATTTGGCTATCCAATCCAGAACCTACTTTAAACAAATGAGAAATAGCTTCTTTATTTTTATAAATATAGGCCACTTCTTGAAAAGATTCTACTGTACCGTTGGTATTATTACAAAGCAAATGAATTAACTGGTAAGGATGCTCAGCAAAGCCGTAAAGTTCAGTCCGATTGCATGTTGAAACGACTATAAGGCTTTCAATACCAGTTTTTTTGGCGTCAAGTAATAGTTGCTTCTTTGCAACCTCGTTTAGACTGAATAGTCCACGAACTTCTGCATCGGCCTTTTTGTAGCTTAGGCCTATGGCATAAAAAAATTTACTCTTATAATGTTGCATTCGCTCTGTTACCTGACTTGGGAATTAACTGAGCAAAAGTAATAGCGATATAAATTATAAAATAACGCTAAAAGAACTTTTTGTAACGCTAAAAGATTTTTAGGTAATATTCACATTTAAAACTGATAAATATCATATTTTTGCAGTGAATAAGGCTCATACAGCAAGAGTTGTTTAGAACGAATCTAAATAAAAGAATTAAATAAAAGAAATTGCTAATATCAAAAAATATCGCTAAAAGTTCATTTGAAGAAGTAACGATTGACCAAGGTTTTTTGGTACTTTATTTTAAAAATGATCTTCACGAAGCTACTGAAATTAAACGGATGATAAGCCAAGATTTTATTCAGTTCCATTTTGCAGTTAAGGGTCATTGTTCCTTTCTTTTTAATGAAGGTAATTATGTGTTTGATTTAAAGGAAGAAAACGCTTTATTGCTATATAATCCCGAACGTGATTTGCCTATACATTTGAATGCAAGCGCTAATAGTTGGATCATTTCAATTTTGATTTCAATTAAAAAATTTCACGGATTGTTCTCCAATGAAGCAGATTACATTACTTTTTTAAGTGAAGAGAATAAGAATAAAAAATATTACAAAGATCGCAGTATTTCCCCGTCGATGTTTATTGTGCTTAATCAAATGATGAATTACAATTTGAATAGCTCAGTTAGATCGCTTTATTTTAGAGCAAAGGCATATGAGTTGTTGAGTCTGTATTTTAACCGTAGTGAAGATGCCGATATTGAACAATGTCCGTTCTTAGTTGATGAATCTAATGTCACCAAAATCAGACAAGCCAAAGAAATTATAATTGCGCGTATGGCCGAGCCACCAACCCTGCAAGAAATTGCAGATGAAATAGGTTTGAGCTTAAAAAAATTAAAAGAAGGATTTAAGCAAATTTATGGCGATTCGGTATTTAGCTTTTTACTGGATTACAAGTTAGAAGTGGCACGAAAATTACTAGACTCTGGCCATTTTAATGTAAATGAAGTAGGTTTAAAAGTTGGGTATAGCACGGCAAGTCATTTTATTTCCGCTTTTAAAAAGAAATACGGGGTAACGCCTAAAAAATACATTCAATCAAATTAGAAAAATGAAAGCACTACATATTACTTTATTTGCACTCTTGATTTCATTGGGAATCATAGCGCAAACCGACAAAGAATCTATCCAAAAATCGGCAGACACCTACATGGTGTATGTACAAAATAATGATATTGATAAAATTTTAGATGCCATGCTGCCAAAGCTTTTCGAAACCGTTAGCAGAAGTCAAATAAAGTCAAGTATGGAACAAATGCTCAATAATCCAAATATTAAGGTTGAGTATATATCGGCCAAAATCAACAGCATTTCCAACACGGTTAAACACGATGATACCAAATACGCACTTGTAAATTACGATAGTAGCTTTAAAATGGTCTTTTTAACGGAGGCTGAAAAGCCATTAGAAGAACGGAAGGAAATGCTAGATTATTTTAAAACAGCCATGGAAGCTCAGTTTGGCAAAGATAGTACAACGATAAATTACGACGAAGCTTCAGTTTCGGTGAAGTCCGTTACCAATATGTTTGCCGTGAGCAGCCCAGAATTTACTGGCTGGAAGTTTTTAAATGATGACAACAATATGGGAACATTGGCTAAAACAATTATTCCAGAAGATGTGATTTCAGCATTAAAAAATTAAAGAGAAAAATTGCAATTAAGAAAAATGAAAAAAGGAATTTTATTAGTAAATCTGGGCTCACCCGATAGTCCAAATCCCAAAGATGTAAAGAAATATTTGGGTGAATTTTTAATGGATGAACGCGTGATAGACGTGCCACTATGGGCAAGAACCCTCTTGGTTAAAGGTATTATTTTAAACACCAGACCAAAAGCTTCGGCAAAAGCCTATAAAAAAATTTGGTGGGAAGAAGGTTCGCCATTAATCGTATTGTCCGAAAAACTTCAACATAAAATACAAAAACAGGTTGAATTACCCGTGGCCTTGGCTATGCGTTATGGCAGTATGACTATCAAAAGCGGACTTCAAGAATTGGTGGAAAAAGGTGTGGAGGAAGTGTTATTAATTCCTTTGTATCCACAGTTTGCGATGGCAACTACAGAAACCATCGTTGTTTTAGCAGATGAGATTCAAAAAGAACATTTCCCAAATTTAAAGATTACCGATCTAAAGGCCTTTTATAACCATCCAGAATACATCAAAGTCTTATCTGAATCAATCAAAAAACAACTAGAAGGTAAAGATTACGAACATCTGTTGTTCTCCTATCACGGTGTACCTGAGCGCCATATTAGAAAAAGTGACATTACTAAATCGCACTGTAATCCGAGCTTATCAGGCGGTGGTATTTGTTGTAAAACGCCTTCTAAAGCGCATGAATTTTGCTACAAACACCAATGCCTTGAAGTCACCAGACTGGTTGCAGAATATCTAAATTTTGAAGATGGAACTTATTCAACCTCTTTCCAATCTAGATTAGGTTTCGATCCATGGTTACAACCTTATACCGATAGAACGATTGAAAAATTAGGCAAAAATGGCGTGAAAAATATGGCCATTGTAACACCTGCGTTTGTGAGTGATTGTTTAGAAACATTGGAAGAAATTGCCATGGAAGGCGAAGAAATATTTCATGAAGTTGGTGGTAAAAATTTCACTACGGTTGCCTGTTTAAATGATGACAAAAACTGGGTGGCACTACTCTCAAAATGGATACATAACTGGGTTGAAGCCGATTTAGTGACTGCTTAATGGCAAAAGTTTCAGCAGATGATTTAGGTACCCAATCCATAGGATCATTGCTTATAAAACAAGCGGTGCCAGCATCCATTGGTATTTTGGTAATGTCATTGAACATTATTGTCGATACCATATTTGTTGGTAATTGGATAGGCTCTATTGCCATTGCGGCCATCAATGTGGTATTGCCAGTATCGTTTTTTATTGCGGCTTTAGGGATGGCCATTGGTATTGGTGGGTCTTCAATAATTTCGCGTGCACTTGGCGCTGGTGATAAAGAAAAAGCACTTAAATCATTTGGTAATCAGTTGAGCTTAACGCTACTACTCACTACCATATTAGTGGTAATAGGTTTGGCATTTGTCGAACAAATTATTCCAAGGTTTGGAGGTAAAGGCGGTATCTATGAACCTGCTAAAACTTATTATACCATCGTGCTTTATGGCGTGCCGTTTTTAGCGTTGTGTATGATGGGCAACAATGTGATCAGGGCCGAAGGCAAACCAAAATTTGCAATGATTGCCATGATTATTCCGTCGGTTGGAAACTTAATCTTGGATTATATTTTAATCTATGTTTTTGACTTTGGAATGGCTGGTGCAGCCTGGGCTACAACTATTTCGTACCTACTTTGTTTTGGTTATATATTATGGTTTTTCCTATCTAAAAATTCTGAACTTCATATTAACCTGAGTCATTTCAACCTCAGTAAAAAAATTACTTCAGAAATAGCCTCATTAGGTAGTGTAACACTGGCACGGCAAGCGGTGGTAAGTGTGATTTATTTATTTATGAATAACATTTTGTTCAATCTTGGAGGCGAATCAAGTGTGGCTGTCTTTGGAATTATTGCGCGAATAATGATGTTTGCCTTGTTTCCTGTTTTGGGCATTACCCAAGGATTTCTTCCTATTGCGGGTTATAATTACGGAGCCAGAAATTTTAGTCGTGTTAAAGAAACTATCAACACATCTATCATATATGCGTCTGGCCTAGCAGTGGTTATTTTTATATTTCTAATGGTTTTTACCGAGTCTATCGTAAGTGTATTTACCAAAGATCAAATAGTGATTAACCAAACAGTTTATGCTATGAAATGGGTGTTTTTAGCAGTGCCAATTGTATCCATTCAACTGATAGGCTCAGCTTATTTTCAGGCGATTGGTAAGGCTGTTCCAGCGTTGCTACTTACTTTATCCCGCCAAGGATTTTTCTTTTTGCCATTGGTTTTGATTTTACCTTTTTTTTATGGGGAATTCGGCGTTTGGATTTCATTTGCACTAGCCGATTTTCTTTCAACCATTCTAACAGCCTATTTTATTAATAGAGAAGTACGACTTAAATTAAATGTCGATTCATAAATAATTGCTGTAAATGCTTATTTTTATGGCAAGACTAACTAAAACTAAAAACAATGAGATTTTTCAAACTTTCAGTGGCAATCTTGCTTTGCTGTTTTTTTGCACCAAACACATATACACAAGATATTAATGCAGAACTTTTTGAAGCTTTAGAATATAGATTTATCGGTCCGCATCGTGGCGGAAGAAGTGCCGCTGTTACTGGGGTACCAAATAAACCCAATTTATTTTATTTCGGAGCGACCGGTGGAGGTATTTTTAAAACCACCAACGGTGGCCGAACCTGGGAAAGTATTTCCGATGGTTATTTTGGAGGAAGTATCGGTGCAATTGCTGTAGCCAAAAGTGACCCCAACGTAATTTATGTTGGCGGTGGCGAAAAAACAGTTAGAGGAAATGTATCATCTGGTTACGGCATGTGGAAAAGTGTTGATGCAGGTAAAACGTGGCAATCCTCTGGCCTTGAAAAAACAAGGCATATTCCCCGCATAGCCATTCACCCTCAGAATCCTGATATTGTTTTCGCTGGTGTATTAGGAGACATTTACAAACCAACTGAAGATCGCGGGCTATACAAAAGCACCGATGGAGGAAAATCATGGAGTAAAATATTGTTTTCGCACCCGCAGGCGGGTGTAGTTGATTTGATTTTAGACCCAACCAATCCCAGAATTATTTATGCATCAACATGGCATTTGCAACGTACGCCTTACAGTTTAATTTCAGGGGGCGATGGTTCGGCCTTATGGAAAAGTACTGATAACGGTGTAACTTGGAATGAGATTTCTAAAAACAAAGGTTTCCCAACAGATACATTGGGCATTATTGGGATTACGGTTTCACCAGTTAATAATGAGCGTCTTTTTGCAATGGTTGAAAACAAAGAGAAAGGCGGTCTCTACCAAAGTAACGATGGTGGCGATAGTTGGACTTTGGTAAATAGCGATAGAAGTTTAAGACAGCGTGCATGGTATTACACTAGGGTTTATGCAGACACTAAAGATGTGGATGTGGTATATGTGCTTAATGTATCCTATCACAAAAGTACCGATGGCGGAAAATCTTTTGACCGTTACAATGCCCCACACGGTGATCACCACGATTTATGGATAGCGCCTGGAGATCCAAACAGAATGATAATTGCCGACGATGGCGGTGCGCAGGTAACCTATGATGGCGGAGAAACTTGGAGCACCTACTACAATCAGCCAACAGCACAGTTTTATCGTGTAACTACCGATAATCATTTTCCTTATAGAATTTACGTGGCGCAACAAGATAATTCGACATTAAGAATTCCGCATAGAACGGACGGTTACGCCATTGGGGAAGATGATTGGGAAGAAACAGCAGGAGGTGAATCGGCACATATTGCGGTGAGTCCGTTAGATAACGAGGTGGTTTTTGGCGGAAGCTACGGCGGATTCTTAACCCGAGTTAACCACAAAACAGGAACCGTTAGAGCTGTTAACGTTTGGCCAGACAACCCAATGGGGCATGGTGCAGAAGGTATGAAATACAGATTTCAGTGGAATTTTCCCATCAAGTTTTCTAGGCACAACCCTAATAAATTATATACCTTTTCGCAACACGTACATGTTTCTGAAAACGAAGGCCAGTCTTGGGAAATAATCAGTCCCGACTTAACCACAAACGATCCCGAAAAGATGAAATCTTCTGGTGGCCCAATAACAAAAGACAATACCTCGGTAGAATATTATTGTACCATTTTTGCAGCTGAAGAATCACCTTTAAAAGAAGGCTTGCTTTGGGTTGGCAGCGATGATGGTTTGTTACATGTTACCAAGGATGGTGGAAAAAACTGGGAAAACGTAACGCCTAAAGGAATGCCGCAGTGGATGATGTTTAATAGTATAGAACCTAGTATGTACGACGAAGGAACCTGCTATGTAGCTGGTACACGGTATAAGTTAGGAGACTTTTCTCCTTATATCTATAAAACCACGAATTACGGAAAAACTTGGACAAAAATTACCAACGGTATTAATGCCGAGCATTTTACCAGAGTGATGCGCGAAGATCAAAAACAACGTGGCTTGCTTTACGCAGGTACCGAAACTGGCATGTATATCTCTTATGATGATGGTAAAAACTGGAAGTTATTTCAGCTTAATTTACCAATTGTTCCTGTTACAGATTTAACGATCAAAGACAATAATTTGGTTGTGGCGACCCAAGGTCGGGGATTGTATATTATTGATGATTTATCAGTGATTCAGCAATTGTATAATGCGAAAAACTCAGATCATTTATTACTAGCACCTAAAGACACCTATCGCATGCGTGGTGGCAGTAGAACTGGTAGCTTAACTCAAGGCACCAACCATCCTAATGGTGTAATGACTTATTTTTATTTAAAGGATTTGAAAGACGAGGATGAGGTTGTTTTAAGCTATAAAGAAGCTAATGGAAAACTAATTAAAGCATTCAGCAGCAAAGGTAAAGACAACGAAAAATTAGAAATAAAAACGGGTTCCAACCTATTTGTTTGGAATATGCAATATGACGGCGCCGAAAGGCTGCCAGGTATGATTTTATGGTGGGCCAGTTTAAACGGGCCCAAAGCCATTCCTGGAGATTATAAAGTTGAATTAAATGTAAACGGAAAACTTATTGAGCAACCTTTCAAAATCTTGGCAGACCCAAGAGCTGAAAGCACACTCGACGATATGAAAGTGCAATTCAGTTTTATTGAAGACGTTAATAAAACCATGGACAACGCCCATCAATCCATCAAAAAAATCAGGAACATTAATGAGCAATTAGTGGCTTTTCAAAAGCAATACAAAGACAATGAAGAGGTGAAAGACTTGGTTGAAAAAGCCAAAGAATTACAAAAGCAGTTTACCGAAATAGAAGAAGCCTTGTATCAAACCAAAAACCGAAGTAATCAAGACCCGTTAAATTTTCCCATTAGACTCACCAATAAATTAGGACATTTAAATGCTTTAGTCAGTCTCGGAGATTTTGCACCAACAGATCAGGATGTAGCCGTTAAAAATGAGCTTGCAGCTCAAATTAACGAAGAACTATTGAAATTTAATCAATTAATTTCTGAAGAAATCAAGACTTTCAACCAATTATTCAACAGTAAAAATCTTAATTATTTGTTTGTAGATTAAAATGGCATATTACAACTATATCAAAGCATTGCACCTCATATTTATAGTAACCTGGTTTGCTGGACTTTTTTATATTCCAAGGCTCTTTGTTTACCAAATTGAAGCGTTCTATAAAGCTTCCCCCGAAAAAGAAATACTAGGCGAACAATTAAAACTGATGGCAAAACGCTTGTGGTATATTATTACTTGGCCATCTGCGGTCTTGGCAACACTTTTTGCAGTTTGGTTACTAATCTTACGACCAGATTTGTTGCAGCAACCGTGGATGCACGTCAAGCTGGCATTTGTTTTGTTGCTTTTTATTTATCACTATCAAACTCATGTTTACTTTAACCAATTGCAAAAAGATGTAGTGAAAAAAACCTCTTCATTTATGCGCTTGTGGAACGAGGGCGCTACTTTTATTTTATTTGCTGTGATATTTTTGGCACTTTTAAAAAATGCCATCAACTGGATTTTTGGAGTAATTGGATTAGTAGTTTTAGCCCTACTAATTATGTTAGGATTTAAAGTTTATAAAAGTATTAGGGCTAAAAACCCAAAGGCTTGAGGCTGGCATAATACTTGACACCTCTCAAAGTGTTTAGTAATAGTATTGTTTGTAACGGTAAAATGTATGAAATTAAAAAAAGTATCACTTAGGCTTAGAATATTTATAGGAATGATAACCTTGGTTTTACTAGCCTCTATTCTTATTGCTTTGGTGACTATTTATCAATACAACGAAGAAGCTCAAGACTACCACCGCGAACGTTTAGAAAGAAAAGAAATCGCTATTACCGAGCATATTGATTTTGTTTTGCGTGACCGACAGACAACTTACGAAATAACCACACAAAACATCCCAAGAATTTTCAAAGAAAAAATATTTGAAATTGCTGAAATACATGGTATGCAAATTAATCTTTATGATTTAGAAGGCGATTTACTTATCAGTTCTAGAGGTGCATTTGCAATGGATTCCATTGTGAGGTGTCTTGATCCCGAAGTGTTGAATGCCGTTTCTCAAAATTTCCAGCATCGATTCGTCAATAAAACCATTAGTAACAAGGTAACTTATCAATCTTCTTATTCATTTATTACCGATAACAAGTTTAAACCCTTAGCAATTTTAAATTTACCGTATCTTGAAAATGATGAATTTTTAAATAAAGAGCTCAACGAGTTCCTTTTGCGTCTAGGGTTTGCCTATTCTATTATGATTTTGGTTGCCATTGCTTTTGCTTTTATCTTATCGAGATTTATCACCAAATCGTTAAAAACGGTAAGTGATAAAATGGCAAAAACCCGTCTTGAATATCGCAATGAAAAAATTGATATTCAAGACACCAGTCAAGAAATAGAAACGCTGGTTACTGCCTATAATAGCATGATTGACGAATTGGAAGAAAGCGCCGTTAAATTAGCCACCAGTGAAAGAGAACAAGCTTGGCGAGAAATGGCTAAACAAGTGGCTCATGAAATTAAAAATCCTTTAACACCCATGCGCTTGAGTATTCAAAGTTTTGAGCGCAAGTTCGATCCTCAAGACGAAAATATTAAACAAAAGCTAAATGAGTTTTCTAAAACACTCATTCAGCAAATAGATACAATGAGTTCTATTGCATCTGCTTTTTCAACCTTTGCTAAAATGCCAGCACAGAAAAATGAAACCTTAAATGTGGTTGAAATAACAAAACTGGCTTTAGATATTTTTAATGAGGATTACATCTCATTTATTTCCGAACAAGACAAGATTATTGCTAAATTTGATAGAACCCAACTTATCAGAGTTGTGACGAATTTGGTTAAAAATGGTATTCAAGCAATACCTGAAGACCAAGAAAATAAACGCATTGTAGTAGATATTACAAAAGATGAATTCAATGTAATTATCTCAGTTTCGGATAATGGTATAGGAATAGCCGAAGCGCATAAAACAAAAGTATTTGAACCAAAATTTACAACCAAATCAAGCGGTATGGGATTAGGATTGGCCATGGTTAAAAATATCGTAGAAACTTATAATGGAACAATTTCTTTCACCTCCAATCCAGGCCGAGGCACCATTTTTAAGGTATCATTCCTTAAAGTTTAAAAACAAAAATTAAAACAAAAATTAAATTATGAGTTATAACAACATACTATCGGAACATGACAATGGAATCACAACCATTACCATAAACAGACCTAATAAATTAAATGCACTCAATAAAGCTACAATTGAGGAATTACACCAAGCATTTAAGGAGGCAGATAATGATAAAAAAGTAAAAGTCATTATAATTACAGGAAGCGGTGAAAAAGCTTTTGTGGCTGGTGCAGACATTAGCGAGTTTGCAGATTTCAGTATTGAAAACGGTGGAAAATTAGCCGCAAAAGGTCAAGAATTATTATTCGATTTTGTTGAAAATCTGTCTACACCGGTTATTGCTGCGGTTAATGGTTTTGCACTTGGCGGTGGACTAGAATTGGCAATGGCTTGTCATTTCAGAGTTGCCAGCAACAATGCTAAAATGGGATTGCCCGAAGTATCCTTAGGCGTCATTCCTGGTTATGGTGGTACCCAACGACTTCCTCAATTAGTTGGAAAAGGGCGTGCTATGGAATTAATTATGACGGCAGGCATGATAGACGCCAACCAAGCTTTAAGTTATGGATTGGTAAATCATATAACCACTATTGAAGAGTTATTGTCATTTTGTAAAGGAATTGCCAACAAAATAATGCGCAATTCATCGGTCGCGATTGCAGCTGCCATTAAAGCCGTAAATGCCGGATTTAAGGATGGTGTGGATGGATACAAAGCTGAAATAATAGCTTTTGGCGATAGTTTTGGCACAGAAGATTTTAAAGAAGGTACATCCGCATTTTTGGAAAAACGCAAAGCCGACTTTCCAGGTAAATAAAAACTAGATTCTTTATTAAATTTATACAAAAAAGTGAGCCCTAAAGCTCACTTTTTTCACTAATAGATAACTAATATAAACAGAAACTATAATTTAAATTTTTCGGTATAAACTCTGCCGTTAGATGTCATCACTGCTGCGTAATCACCTCTTTCGGTTCTGTCTAATTTATAGGCTCGTTTTAAAATAGGATTTTCAGAAGATATTATTTCGGAATGAATTAACTCGTTTTCATAGTAAAGTTCAACCTTCATCTTATTACTGTCCAGACCAACTTTTGAAATTAAAATTTTTGCATCTTCTTTTTGGAATATTGGTTTGTAAATGGTTTGAACATCTTTGTCAAAAAATTCAACGCCCTGTTCTGTAACTTTGAAAGAAGTTATTTCAATTTGAAATTTTGTATCAATTTCAAGTGTGTACGTACCTTTCTCTAATTGCGAATAATCAAATAGCGCTTTAGCATCACCCTTATAATTTACAGTGCTAAGTTGAACCACAGTACCCGATGCATCTTTAATTACAACTGAGATATTGTTTATGTCGTTATTAGTGATTTTATTTTCAACTAATACATTGCTTGTGTAACTAGATAAAGTTCCGAACATTACAGCTACAATTAAAAGTTTTTTTATCATTGTTTTCATTGTTTTTTATTATTACTAATTTCTGGTACAAACTTAGTCTAGGATTACCTGTTAAAAAACATGTATATTGGCATGTATGTGTACATAATTAACCAACAGGAAATAAATATTAGATATTAAAGTTAATATAGAATATAATTACGGTAATTCATTATAGTTTTTCTTTTTAATTAGCCGTAAATTTGTATAAGATATGACAGCGAGAAAACCTATATTAGAAAAGATTAGTCCGGAGTTTGGAAGCTCTTTAAGAGTTAAAAAACATGAGGCCTATATTGGTGAAAACAAACCATTTTGGCATTTTCATCCGGAGGTTGAATTGGTTTATGTGAACAAAGGCCAAGGTAAAAGACATATCGGAAGTCATTTGTCGTATTTTAACAATAGTCAATTATTACTTATTGGCGCTAATTTGCCACATAACGGTTTTACAGATCGCTTAACAATTAACGGTTCAGAAACGCTGGTGCAGTTTAGACCAGAGTTTTTAGGGGAACATTTCTTCGATATTCCTGAAATGGGTTCTATTAAAAAATTATTTGAACGCTCAAAAAATGGCATTCTATTCGGTGTAAAGACAAAACTTAAATTAGGAAAAAAAATTGAAAAATTAGCCGAAAAAGAAGGTTTTAAAAAAATATTGATATTGTTAGAAGTACTTCACGACTTGTCAAAGGCCGAAGATTATATCATATTAAATGCCGATGGATTCGCCTTTGAAACAGAGCCGCAAGACAGCGCCAAGATCGACATTATATTTAAACACGTAAACGCCAATTTTAAATCGCATATCAGCTTAGACGAGATTGCCGATAAGGTTAGTATGACAGTCCCAGCATTCTGTCGCTATTTTAAAAAGGTTACCGGTAAAACCTTTACTAAATTGGTTAATGAATATAGAGTAGTGCATGCAACTAAGCTGCTTTCAGAAAGTAAAATGAGTATTACGGAAGTTTGTTTTGAATGTGGCTTTAATAATTTTTCTCATTTTAATAAGTTGTTTAAAGAGTTTACAGGTAAAAGCGCATCTAAATATAGAGGCGAATTAAAAATGATTGTACAATAACACACCAATAAAAGCTATGGCAAAGAAAAATAAAATTCAAATAGCACTTGAATATTACACTAAAAAGGGAGAAGAAATATTGAAAACTGTAAATAGCAGAAACGATTTAACAGCAGATGAGATTATCCATTTTGGCGAAGAAATGGCGATTCTGGAATACAAAATGACTGCCTTAGAAGTGGCTAAAGAAAGTTAACACTTTTTACCTTTCGCCATCCCATTCGGCATAAAACTGCTCGAGATATTGCTCCATAAACTTGTGCCGTTGTTGCGCAATGCGTTTTCCTGTTCGCGTGTTCATTTTATCTTTAAGAAGCAATAATTTTTCGTAAAAGTGATTAATTGTTGGCGCCGTTGAGGATTTGTATTCGGCTTTGGTCATTTTTAGATTTGGTTTGATGCTTGGATCAAATAAACCTCTGTTTTTAAATCCTCCATAATTAAAAGCACGCGCAATACCAATAGCACCAATGGCATCTAATCTGTCAGCATCCTGAACAACCTGAAGTTCTATCGAGTTAAACGATTGGCCATTCTCAAAACTATTCTTAAACGACATGTGCTTAATAATGTTTACCACATGTTCAATAACACTGCTGTCTAAATTGTGCTTAAATAAAAATTGTCTTGCCATATCTGGCCCAATTGTTTCATTACCATCGTAAAATTTACTATCAGCAATATCATGAAGTAAAGCACCAAGCTGCACAATAAGCAAGTCAACCGTTTCGTTTTCAGCGATAAGTATAGAATTATTAAAGACCCTCAAGGTGTGAAACCAATCGTGACCGCCTTCGGCATTTGTTAAAACCGATTTTACGTAGGTCTTGGTGGCTTTTAGTATTTCAATATCATTCATTTGTTATTGCTGAAGTTATTTCGGTTTCAATTATAGTAACTAATTCTTCATGATTAGAAAAATTAGAAAGCTTTTTTGGCTGGTGAACTTTAAATTTAATGTGCGCACCAAGTCCCATAGGAAATTTTCCAAATCGCAATGTTTTCCACGAATTATTAATGGTGATAGGCACCACAGTGGCACTTGGTATGTTTTCAAAAAGCGTTAGAAGTCCTTTTTTCTGAAAGGGTTTTGGTGCCCCAGTCCGGCTGCGCGTTCCTTCAGGAAAAATAACAGCGGCTCTTTTAGTGGTTTCAATATAGGTTGCAAAATTTTTGATAGCAGTAACAGCTTGTTGTGGTTTTTTCCTATCTATTAAAACAGAACCACCGTGACGTAAATTGAAAGAAACACTTGGGATACCTTTACCTAATTCAACCTTGCTGATAAACTTAGGATGGTATTTTCGCATATACCAGATCAAAGGTGGGATATCGTACATGCTTTGATGGTTCGCGACAATAATTATAGGTTGATTGTTTTCGATAATGAAATTATTTTCAAATGAAAACCTAGTTCCTAAAACATTTAAACTCCGCATGATAAAAAACTGAAGCCATTCTACACTTCGCTTGTGAGCTTTGTAACCGAGCAAGTTTAAACAAAACCACTGTACTGGGTGAAATATTACCAAGGTTAAGCCAAAGCATATTAAATACAATGGTGTTAAAACGTATGAAATAAGTTTTTGCATGGTGTAAAAATAAAAAAACCACGCTTTGTGCGTGGCTTTCATTTACGAAATTATACTGATTTAACAGTGTTGATTGTAAGCATCAACTAAATTTTCGGCAATCATTTCTGCTGGTCGGCCTTCAATGTGATGTCTTTCTAACATGTGAACCAATTCACCATCTTTAAACAAAGCCATACTTGGCGAGCTTGGAGGAAATGGAACCATATGAGCTCTAGCTACATCTGTTGCTTCGCGATCTACACCTGCAAAAACGGTAACTAAATTATCTGGTTTCTTTGAGTTTTGTAAACTTATGCGCGCACCTGGTCTGGCGTTGGCAGCGGCGCAACCACAAACTGAATTTACTACAACCAAAGTAGTACCTTTCTTCGATAATGCCTGATTTACAGCTTCGGCGGAATGTAATTCTTCAAAACCCACGCTAGTTAAATCTTCGCGCATTGGTTTTACTAATTCTGGTGGATACATATATTTTGTATTTATGTGAAAATTAAGTCACAAAGTTACAAAACTTGATATAATTTAAGTCGAAATTATAATGAGATTAACTATTTAATTTTGAAGTTTGTTTGATCCAAAATTTTTAACCTAACAAAGTTATTCGTCTAAAATAATTACATTGATATCGTTACCTTTGCATTTCTTTTTAATTAAACACATTTTATTTTGATTCGTTGGATTGCTGTTATCATAGGTTTTATATTTTTTAGATTTCCTGGTGCTATCATAGGTTTTTTATTGGGAAGTTTGCTAGAAGGATTTCAAAAAAACAGGCAAAATCCATTTTCTGGTAATGCTAAAGTTTCACCTGCCGATTTTGAACTTAATTTACTATCGCTAGCATCTATTGTTATTAAAGCAGATGGCAATGTTAGCGAACAAGAAATGCGATTTGTTCAAAATTACTTCGTTCAAGCTTATGGTAAAGACCATGCCAATGCAACATTTAGAACCTTTAATGAGGTTGTAAAAAATCGAGAAATATCAGCCCTTAAAATTTGTGAATTTTTACGAATTAGAACCCGCTATGAGTCGCGTTTACAAATTATCCATTTTCTTTTTAGTATCGCGCAAGCCGATGGTTTGGTGTCGCAACCAGAGGTTGAAAAGATTAAAGAAATCGCCAATTATCTCTCTATTGGGGTGCGTGATTTTGAAAGTATAAAGGCCATGTTCTTTAAAAATCCAGATAGCGCCTATAAAATTCTAGAAATTGACAAAGGCGCCACTGCAAACGAAATTAAGTCGGCTTACAGAACAATGGCTAAAAAATATCATCCTGATAAACTACAACACATGGATGAAGCCTATCGAAAGGGAGCAGAGGAGAAGTTTAGAAAAGTTCAGGAAGCTTATGAGCAATTGCAAAAGGAGTTAAATTTTAAGTAATTTTTTTAACTAAGACAAATGTCGTATATTTGAGGACATATGTTTTAGTAATGAATAATTTTGAAACTCATATCAATTCGGTAAATGAAGCTGCGACACTTTATGTTAAAACTTTCACGCAGTTGGACGTTGCCAAAAGTTTTGGTTTGCAGGATTTACTAGACGATAAATTAATGCTCATCAAAGCCATTAGAAAGGGCATTCCGTTTACGCTTTTCAACGAAATAAAAAATATCACGCCATTTTCCGATGATGATTGGGCCGAAATTCTTAGCGTATCCACCAAATCATTACAGCGTTACAAACAAAAGAAAGATTTTTTGTTCAAACCCATTCATTCCGAAAAAATTATTGAAATAGCTGAGGTGTCATTAGTAGGAAATGTAGTTTTTGGAGATAGTTCCAAATTTAAACTTTGGCTCAACACACCTAGTTATGCGCTTGGTAACATGTTGCCTATTGAGTTACTTAAAGATTCCTATGGTAAGGAGATGGTACTCGCCGAACTCCACCGAATAGACCACGGAATTTTTGCCTAATGATTGTTTATAGGTTATCTAGAAAGAAATATGCCAATGAATTGTCAGGCAAAGGTGCCGCATTATTTGGTAATCGTTGGAATTCAAAAGGGGTTGAAATGATTTACACTTCTGAAAGTCGGGCACTTGCTATGGCTGAGGTCGCTGTTCATTTAACTTTAGCTACTTTGCCAAATGATTTCGTGTTGCTAGAAATATTGATTCCGGACAAGCTTTCAATTTTAGAATTCAGCCCCAAAGAATTATCTAAAAACTGGAATGCATTTCCGCACCATCCCGAAACGCAGCTTGCTGGAGATCAATTCATAAGAGACAATCATTTTGCTGTGATGAAAGTACCTTCGGCGGTGGTTCAAGGAGATTTTAATTATATAATAAATCCTTACCATTCCCAATTTAAGCTGATTAAAATTGCTGCTCAACTTCCATTTTTATTTGACCAACGATTGTTTAAATCATCCTAAAAACTAAATCTTAGCATCGTTAAAATAGACCTTCCTGGATTCGGAATTTCAAACGCTCTCAATATGGATAAGTGATCTACATAAGTAGTGTTTAATAGATTGTTGGTCGAAATACTGGCTGTTAGGTTTTTGTTGCCCCAACTAAAATCTTTTGTTACACCTAGGTTTAATAAAGTATAAGCAGGTGTTTCAATTTCATTAAATCCAGGTCTGTTTTGTTTTGAAAAATGTGTGAGCGTGGTTTCAATTTGAGTTGATTTTATAAATTTAGGCCTATAATTTAAACCTAAACTATAATTATCGGCAGGGATGAAGGTCAGATTTTCGTCAGATTCACTCAAAGTGCCGCGCACCAAGGCTGCGGTTGAGTTGATTGAAATATCCTCGTTAAACTTATAATGAATAGACAGTTCTGTACCGTAAAGCTGTGCATTTTCTTGCTGAAATTCCCAGATTTGTAGGCCGTCCTCAGGTTGGGTTTCACCAGTATTGATAAAGAAAATATAATTTGAAATGGTATTGAAGTAAACCGAGGTTCCCAATGAAAATCTCGAAATTTCTAAGGCATAACTAATATCTGTTTGAAAACTTTGTTCACGTTCAAAACTCGCATTCCCAACCTCGAATCTGCTGGTTCCGGGATGTGGTCCGTTCGAGAACAACTCAGCCAAATCTGGCGCTCTAAATCCTGAGGATAGATTTACCTTGATGTTTTGAAATTCAGATATATCATAAGTTGCACCTAAAGACCCAGTAAGTCCGCCGAAATTCGAACTAAGTTGTCTGTTTTCTGGATTTCCGGGTAAAATAAATCCATAATTGACGAGCAATGGACGGTCGGCAAGGGCCGTGACTTTTCGGTAATCCAATCTAATTCCTGCTTGAAAGTATAGCTTATTAAATTGTTTGCTTCCTAAATAATATGCGCCAATATCAAAAGTGTTTGCATCGGGAATTAATATTTCTTGAGCTGAATTTTTATTAAGCATTCTAATAAAGCTTGATTGAAATCCGAAGGTGTGTTTAAAATTTTGTTTCGGAATTAAAGATATTCTACCAGAAATAAAGCTGTGATTTTGGTTAATTCCAAGATCGACCGAATCAAAACTTTCTTCTATTTCGCTGCGATCGTTAAAGTGATGTGAGATATGAAAATAGGTTTGAAACTTTTCGTGAAAACTTTCTTGTGAATAAGAAATTAAATAATCTTTTACTTCTTGAAAAGGCAACTGCATGCTGCGATCGTTTCTGCTAGTTGCCAATGATACCTCTAATTCATCATCGCTAATGATTCCCAAATTTTGGTTGAGATAGGTAAAAGACAACTTGTTTTTAAAATTAGTCTTATCTAAACCGGCGTGAATTCTGAAATTTTGATTGTTAAATCTGCTATTGCCGGTAATTCTGCCGTTGCCATCTTTATAATCGGCATGAGTTTCAAGGGCTGCTTCTAAAGCAAAAAACATATGGTTGTTGAACCGCTTTCCAAAACTGGCAAATGTTTTATTGCCATTTGAAACACTATTAAACGAACTTCCAATATTTCCAGTCAATTTGTTGTGATTCAAGTAGGATTCATCGTCTTTGATTAGTAAAACACCACCAACTGCACCAGAACCGTACAGGATGGACGCTGGACCTTTTATAACGTCAACTTTAGACACCCCTAAATTGTTAAGTCCCAAGCCATGGTCCTGACCCCATTGGTGATTTTCAAGTTTGTTATTTTGAAAAATGGTAACCACCCTCGAAAATCCAAGTCCTCTTATAAAAGGTTTCACAATGCCCGTACCTAAAGTAGCACCGCTAATCCCAGGTAAATCCGTGAGTGAGGCCGCCAAACCTCCAGTGTTTAATTGTCTAGTTATAGTTTTCATATCCAGATCAGTTACCGAATATGGAGTTTTTTTGGTTAAACCTGTTTGTTTGTCAATAATTACGATGGCATCAAGTGATTCAATGTCTTTAATGAGTTCGATGTTTAGTCGTTTATATTTTTTAGATTCGGAATTAAAGTCTATGGGAAGTATTCTTTTTTGATAGCCAATCGATGAAATCACCAAGTTGAAGACAGCCTCCGAGGATTCAATCTTAAATGTGCCATCGGATTCTGCAATTGTACCTATGGTAGTATTTTCAATGTAAATGGACGCGAAAGCAACGGCTTCATTGTTAGAAACAATCTGACCTTCAATAATGAATTGGGAATAATGAGTAAAGTAACTAAGGCACCCAATAAAAACCAGAAAATATTTATTTGAAAAGCACATGCTGTTTTAATAATTTATTTAGGCAAATATATAAATAAATTTAGACAAGGCTAAAAATGTATTTTATATTGTTTAAAAATGTATTTTTGTGACCATAAAGTATACAGATTTATGTTTAGTGATTCAGAAGAAAATTATTTAAAAACAATATTTCATCTAGAAAGACAATTTAAAGATGGCGTTTCTACCAATGCAATCGCCGACCAGATGCAAACCAAAGCATCGTCTGTTACTGATATGATGAAACGATTATCAGATAAAAATTTAGTTAACTACGTGAAATATCAAGGCGTAACATTATGTGATAAAGGAAGAATCGCCGCTGCAGCAATCATCAGAAAACACAGGTTGTGGGAAGTTTTTTTGGTTGAAAAATTAGAATTTAGTTGGGATGAAGTTCATGAGGTTGCTGAACAATTGGAGCATATTGAATCTGAACAACTCATAGATAAGCTTGATAAAATGCTCAACTATCCCAAATTTGATCCCCATGGCGATCCTATTCCAAATAAAGATGGAAATTTTCCAATTAGAGATAAAGTTTTATTAAGTGATTTAAGAGTTGGTTCCAAAGGGATATGTATTGGTGTGAAGGATACTTCATCCTCTTTTTTAAAGTATTTGGATAAAAATGGCATCGCCTTAGGAAAGTCTATTCAAGTATTGGAAAAGGAAGATTTTGATCATTCACAAAAAATAAAAATAGAAAATGAGGTGCTGCAAGTATCTCAGCAAATTGCATCAAATTTATATATTAAAACCACCCATTAATTATGGATAGTATTTTAGATTTTTTCGAAAACATAAATCCGGTTTATGGCGCTTTAGTGGCAGGTTTATTCACTTGGATTTTGACAGCACTAGGCGCGTCGCTAGTGTTTTTTGTAAAAGGTATGAATCGTGCATTACTTGACGGAATGCTTGGATTTACAGGTGGTGTTATGGTAGCAGCTAGTTTTTGGAGTTTGCTAGCGCCAGGTATTGCCATGAGTCCTGGCGAAGGTTTTGTAAAAGTAATCCCAGCAGTAGTTGGTTTTGCGCTTGGTGCTTTGTTCATTTTTGGCTTAGATAAAATTTTACCACATTTACATATCAACTTTAAAGAAACGGAAAAAGAAGGTGTTAAAACACCTTGGCATAGAACGACCTTATTAGTATTGGCCATAACCTTGCACAATATTCCTGAAGGATTAGCTGTGGGTGTTTTATTTGGTGGTGTTGCCTTGGGTATGCCAGAAGCGACTATAGGTGGTGCAGTTGCCTTAGCACTTGGAATTGGAATTCAGAATTTTCCTGAAGGCTTGGCCGTGTCTATGCCTTTAAGACGTCATGGCGTTAGTAAATTCAAAAGTTTTTGGTTTGGTCAAATGTCAGCTATTGTTGAACCTATCGCAGCAGTAATTGGAGCTGTAGCGGTTACATTTTTCACTCCGTTGTTACCTTATGCATTGTCTTTTGCAGCGGGTGCTATGATTTTTGTAGTGGTTGAAGAAGTGATTCCAGAAACCCAGCGAGATAAATATACCGATATCGCCACATTGGGCTTTATTGGCGGATTTATTATTATGATGACTTTAGACGTTGGTCTTGGATAGCATTAATCACAACCGCAATTGCCACTACCGCAAGATTTTGCAGCCTTTTTCTTTGAAGTAAAAACAAAACGTTTCAGCAAGAATACAATTGCTGCTACAAGCGTGAGTACGACTAATATGGTTTGTATTGTGTGATTCATAAGTATTTATTTTAATAGCTGATAAGCAATCAGCGATATAATATAAGCAATAATTGTCATACCTGCTAATTGAATCATAGGCCATTTCCAGCTATTAGTTTCTCGTTTTACAATGGCTAAGGTGCTCATGCATTGCATTGCAAAAGCATAAAACAATAACAGTGAAATTCCAGTTGCAAAATTAAACACTTTAGTGCCATCGCTATTTACTTCGGCAGCCATACGTTTTTTAATGGTGCTTTCTTCGTCGGCATCGCTGCTTCCTACGCTGTAAATGGTAGCAAGTGTTCCAATAAAAACCTCTCTTGCTGCAAAGGAAGTAGCAATACCAATTCCTATTTTCCAATCGTAACCTAAAGGTCTAATAACAGGTTCAATGGCTTTTCCAACGTAACCTATATAAGAATGCTCTAATTTGTGTGCAGCAACTTTTTGGTCAATTTCGTCATAATCAACATTTGGAAATTCCGTTTGAACAATAGTTTCGGCATCATTAAATTGCTCATTTGGACCATAAGATGCCAACACCCAAAGAATAATTGAAATGGCCAGAATAATTTTACCAGCCTCAAAAACAAAGGCCTTAGTTTTTTCTAGAACAGTTAATGCAACGTTTTTAGGAAGTGGCATTTTATAGTTTGGCATTTCAACCACAAAAAACGACTTGTGCTTTATTTTTAATATTTTATTAAGCGCATACGCCGAAATAATTGCCATGGCAAATCCTAAAAAATATAGAAGCATTAAGGTTAAGGCTTGGTAGTTAAGACCGATAAATCGGCCTTGCGGAATTACCAATGCAATAATAATTAGATACACCGGTAATCGTGCAGAACATGTCATAAACGGAGTTACCAAGATGGTAATAAGTCGTTCTTTCCAACTTTCAATGTTACGTGTTGCCATAATTGCTGGAATCGCGCAGGCAGTTCCAGAAATAAGTGGCACAACACTTTTACCGCTAAGCCCAAAACGACGCATAACTCTATCCATTAAAAACACAACGCGACTCATATAGCCGCTTTCTTCAAGAATTGAAATAAACAGAAAAAGAAACGCAATTTGTGGAATAAATATCACAATACCACCAATACCAGCAATAATACCTTCGGACAACAGATCCGTGAAAACGCCTGGTGGTAAGGTGTTTTGAACCCATTCTGATAAAGCTGCGAAACTTTCGTCTATAAAATCCATGGGCACGGTTGCCCAATCGTAAATGGCCTGAAAAATTGTAAGTAGAATTACAAAAAATATAACATACCCAAACACTTTGTGGGTTAAAATTCTATCAGCTTTGTAACGTAAATCAGTGGCTTTACTTGTGTCGATTGTTAATCCTATTTTAAGAACAGCGTTGATGAACTGGTAACGTTTTATGGTCTCTTTTTGCTGAAGTACTTTAAGTTCTATTTTAGATTTCACTTGGAAATCACCTACGTCAAATTGGTTTCTTTCAATTTTCCCAAAGTTCGCATCCTGCGAAATAACTACCCATAGCTTGTATAGGTTTTGATTGGGAAAGGTTTTTCGCAAACTTTCAAAATACGCAACATCTATAGTTGAAGTGTCTAGACAACCTTCCGTAGAAAGTGATTTATAATCGTAAATAAGTTCTTTTAGATTGTCAATGCCAATATTTTTGCGTGTGGAAACAAGTGCGATTTTGGTTTTAAGTTCGACTTCTAAAATATCAATGTCTAATGAAATTCCTCGACGCTTCATTCTATCCGACATATTAATTACCAAGATAGTTGGAATCTGAAGGTCTTTAATTTGAGTGAATAGTAGTAAATTTCGCTTTAGATTTTCGACATCAGTTACCACAACAGCAACATCAGGAAAATCTTTATCATTCTTATTTAAAAGGAGTTCAATCACCACATTCTCATCAAAAGAAGAAGCGTTTAAACTGTAAGTCCCAGGTAAATCAATAATATGCGCCTTAACGCCACGTGGCAATTTGCAGATTCCTTCTTTTTTTTCAACCGTAATTCCCGGATAGTTTCCAACTTTTTGGTTTAAACCTGTAAGGGAATTGAAAACGGAAGTTTTTCCGGTGTTGGGATTGCCAATAAGTGCGACATTAATTTGTTTAGCCATTGGTAATCTTTATAATGATGTGTTCTGCAGTTTCTTTTCTAATGGCAACATGCG
Organism: Paucihalobacter sp.; assembly: GCF_036825875.1. Classification (NCBI taxonomy): domain Bacteria; kingdom Pseudomonadati; phylum Bacteroidota; class Flavobacteriia; order Flavobacteriales; family Flavobacteriaceae; genus Paucihalobacter; species Paucihalobacter sp. The sequence goes on from NZ_DAISXK010000005.1 coordinate 60,344, forward strand.
AATCGTTAATATTAAGATACATCGGGTCAGAGAAGGGCGCAACTTGTAGTAATTCAACGAAATTCCCTGGTAAACAACCCATTTCTAACAATTTTAGAGGAATATTGTTTGAGGAGACATCGATAATAATAGCTTTTTCGCCTTTTTTGAGTTCTGCCAGTGTTACTTTCAAAGCTTATTTAGATTCATTTTAAAAAAGCAAAAGTAAACTAAATAAATTATAAGCAAAAGAAATTGGACTGTTAAACCTATACCAAAATTGGTTTATCTATTCGGCTTTTAAAGTTTTAATATCTTCTAAAAGTGTTTTAATTTCTTCAGGATTGGTGCCATCGTAAAATCCTCGTATTTGTCTTTTTTTATCGATGAGCATAAAGTTTTCGGTATGAATCATATCAAACTCGCCACCGTCTCCATCATCTAAAACAGCAAGATAACTTTTTCTTGCTAGGTTGTAGATTTCTTTTTTATCACCCGTTACTAAATTCCATTTTTTATCATTGACACCCTTTTCTACAGCATATTTTTTTAGTTGTGCAACGCAATCTATTTCAGGTGTTACAGAGTGTGATAATAACATGACATCGTCATCATTTAAAATTTCTTTTTGAATTTGAACCATGTGATCCGTCATGGCTATACAAATAGTTGGGCAAGTGGTGAAGAAAAAATCGGCCACATAAATTTTATTTTCGTAATCCTTCTGTGTGACGGTTTTAGCATTTTGATTTGTCAAACTAAAATCGGCAATCTTGTGGTATTTTTTTTGGTGTTGAATGGTGCTATCGACCAATTCAGCTGTCACCATTGATGGCTGATAAATTGGTAAGACTTTTTTCGGTTTTAAGATGTTGTAAAAAATGCTAATAATTATGATGGAAATTATGAGTAAAGCAATGGCGAAGTTTTTATAGGCTTTAAAAAACTGTAACATATAGAGGTTTTGAGTGAAAAATCGAAAATTTATACAAAAATACGACTTGATAGGAATAAAAATCCTAATTTTAAAGTTAAAAAGAAAAAGCTATGCGTATTTATATTAACCTTTTAGCACTTTGGAGCGTGGCTATCTTGTTTGCGCAAAAGCCATTAACCATTTCAGAATCGATTGTTGAGGTTGAAGCCAAATCGGCCTCTCAATTGTTGAATTACCGAGCAAATCTCAATACTGGAAATTACGATGTAAAATACCACCGTTTGTACTTAAATATTGATCCTGTACAAATAGGAATGTCAGGAGCAGTTACCACTTATTTTGAAGCTAAGAGTGATTTAAATGAAGTTGTGTTTGATCTTACTAGTAACATGATAGTATCATCAGTTACCCAAAGAGAAAATGAATTAACTTTTACTCAAAACGCTGATGATGAATTGCGTATAAATTTACCTGAAGTTTTGAATCAAGGTGTATTAGACTCATTAACAGTACATTATTCTGGAAATCCTATAAGTTCGGGATTTGGCTCGTATGAGCAAACTACCCATGCTGGTGTTCCCATTGTTTGGACACTTTCTGAGCCTTATGGCGCCAAAGCTTGGTGGCCATGTAAGCAAGATTTAATAGACAAGGCCGATTCTGTGGATGTGTATTTAAATACTCCCAGGTTTACACCAGGGAATGAAGATTATGTGGCCGTTTCAAATGGCGTTGAATTGAGTCAAGTTATTCAAGGCAATAACAAAGTAACGCGATTTAAGCACCGCTATCCAATTCCAGCTTATTTAATTGCTATCGCCATCACCAATTATACTATTTATAATGATGTGGTTCCAAACAATGGTGAACCGTTTGATATTGTTAATTATGTCTTTCCCGAAAGCCTCGCAACAGCGCAAGCTAGCACACCAGTTACTGTTGATATTATGAATTATTTTGTCGACATTTTTGAACCGTATCCGTACGCAGACGAAAAATATGGTCACGCACAATTTGGATGGGGTGGCGGTATGGAGCATACAACAGTGTCGTTTATGGGAAATTTTTCGAGAGAATTAATAACCCACGAGTTGGCTCATCAATGGTTTGGCAACAAAGTTACCTGCGGAAGCTGGCAAGACATTTGGCTTAACGAAGGGTTTGCCACGTATCTATACGGCTTGGTAATTGAAGAATTTGATGGTAATACTGCTTTCAGTACATGGAAACAACAGCGAAACAATTTTATAACCTCACAACCCGATGGTTCGGTGTATTTGAAACCCCAAGACACTACAAGTATTAATAGAATTTTCAGCAGTAGATTAAGTTATAATAAAGCTGCTATGGTGCTGCATATGCTGCGAAAGAAAATGGGAGATGCTAATTTTTTCCAAGGCTTAAGAGATTATCTGGCACATCCCGATTTAGCATTTGACTACGCCAAAACAGCCGATTTTATTCCGATTATGGAATCGGCCAGTAATCAAGACTTAACAGAGTTTTTTAACGATTGGCTGTTTAATGAAGGTCACCCTAGTTTTGAAGTACTTTGGAACCAACCTCAGGAAGATGAAGTGCAAATCAGTTTATCTCAAACGCAAAGTCATCCGTCGGTTGATTTCTTTGAGGTGGATGTGCCGTTGCGATTAATCGGAACGCAAGGCGAAATTTTAGATCTGATACGCAGCAATACCACCAATAATCAATTGTTTGTTGAAACCGTTAATTTTGAAGTCTCTGAAATTATTTTCGATCCTAATTTCGATGTTTTGTCGCGTAATAATACTGTTTCTTTAAGCATCAACGATATGAATTTAGAAACAGAAATTTTACTGTATCCCAATCCTACTACTGGTATATTAACTATTCAAAAGCCTGAATCGGTAATTATTGAACGTATAAGAATACACAATGTGCTAGGCCAGTTAGTAATGGATGTACCTTATTATGAAACAAATTTGGATTTGAGTGCGCTTAAGTCTGGGATGTATTTTGTTGAATTTTCGAACGCTCATACCTGGGTTAATAAAACGGTGTTAAAAAAATAGCGATAAGCTGTACTTGTGTTTTCTAAATGCCTTTAAAAGGTTACTTTTGCAACTTAATTTTATGAAAAACATTACATGGAATTTGTAATTAAGATTTCACAGTTTTTATTGAGTTTGTCGCTGTTAATTGTGCTTCATGAATTGGGGCATTTTATACCAGCCAAACTTTTCAAAACTAAGGTTGAAAAGTTTTATTTATTTTTTGACGTCAAATACTCTCTTTTCAAAAAGAAAATAGGCGAAACTGTATATGGTATCGGTTGGCTTCCGCTTGGTGGTTATGTAAAAATAGCTGGGATGATAGACGAGAGCATGGATAAAGAGCAAATGGCACAACCACCAAAGCCTTGGGAATTCAGATCAAAACCAGCTTGGCAACGCTTAATCATAATGCTCGGTGGTGTAACGGTTAATTTCATATTGGCTTATATCATCTATGTTTTTGCCTCCTTTGCTTATGGCGATATCGATATTTCAACTGAAAGCGTTACCGATGGATATTTCGTAAGAAATGAAATACTCACAGATTTAGGTGTTAAAACTGGAGACAAAGTTTTAGCCATCAACGGCGAAAAAGTCACCACAGTTTACGGTATTCGAAAACAACTTATTGCTGCTGAAGTTATCACCATCGAAAACAACGAAGGTATTAAAGATATAACGCTGCCAGAAGATTTTCTAGGCCAACTTAGCGGTAGTGACGACCGTTCGTTTTTTGAACTTCGTTTTCCATTTGTTATTGCCCAAGTTGCAGATTCTTCCTTAAATAAAGCAGTTGACTTAAAAGAACGCGATATTATCACTTCCATTAATGGCGAACCATTGAAGTATTTTGATGAAATTGAAGAGAGATTAAAGCCGCTAGCAAATCAAACCATCGAGGTTGAAATATTAAGAGATAAACAAACACTCATTCGCGATTTAAAGGTGAATAGTGATGGTAAATTAGGAATTTTTCCTGGCGGGAATTTAACCGATTTAGAAAACGTTGGTTACTATAAAATTATCAGAAAAGAATACGGTTTTGTAGAAAGCTTTGGTGTAGGTCTAACTAAATTTGTAGACCAAATTGCAGGTTACGGTGTACAATTAAAAAAGATTTTCACACCAAGCACAGGAGCTTACAAAGGTGTTGGCGGATTTAAAGCCATTTACGATATATTCCCAGATACATGGAGTTGGGAGTTTTTCTGGAGTATAACTGCTTTTTTGTCAATCATGTTGGGTGTTCTTAACTTATTACCTATACCAGCCTTAGATGGCGGACACGTCATGTTTTTACTCTATGAAATGATCTCTGGCAGAAAACCAAGTGAGAAGTTTTTGGAACACGCTCAAGTTGTTGGATTTTTTATACTTATAGCATTAGTGGTTTTCGCAAATGGTAATGATATTTTTAAGGCAATTTTTAGGTAGTATTTTTACTTGTTTAATTTGTTGGCCATAAAAAAATAATATATATTTGCGCTCGCAAAAGCGAAAAAACAGTCCTCCTTAGCTCAGTTGGTTAGAGCATCTGACTGTTAATCAGAGGGTCCTTGG
>NZ_DAISXK010000005.1:64862-67856 GCF_036825875.1 Paucihalobacter sp.
AGCGTACACGGCTGGGGGCCGTGTGGTCGCAGGTTCAAATCCTGTCATCCCGACAAGCACAAAAGTAATTTGCGGGAGCAAATTACTTTTTTTATTCCCTGAAGCGATCAAAACACAGTTTTGAAGAGCGAAAGGGAATAAAAAAAGAATAAAGGCGCCAAGCCTTTACTTTTGTATTTCCAGCTTATGCTGTAAGAGGATTCTATAAATCCTGTAGATGATAGAAGCGATTAAAACGCAGTTTTGTCAGCTTAAAAAAATAAAAAATGCGGTGTTTTTTTAAATTCTATTTCTTTCAAATTTTAAATATTGAACATTTAATGTCCAGTTTAAATTCATTTCTGCAAAAAGTTTGAATAACAATTTCTTAAATTTTTAATTTTTTTTGCTCACATTTTTAAATCGTTTCGATATAGCTATACATAACCTTTTAAGCTATTAATTATGAAACGAATTCTACTAATTTTGCTATTTACTTCAACAGGTACTATAGCAATGGCTCAATCCACTTGGACTGGTTTAGGAGTCAACACGAACTGGAATAACACTGATAACTGGGATACTAATTTAGCCCCAACAGCTTCAGATGATGTGATCATTCCATCTGGATTTACAGTAACCCTCAATGTTTCTGGAAATGTCAGATCTTTTGAAGTTCAAGGAAATTCTTTATTCGAAATCAATGCCAGTTTAACTTTTACTGAACCTTCAAGTTTTGGAGCAAACACTACCGTAAACTGGAGTACTGGAACTTTAAATGGTACTACAAGCACTTTAGCTAATTTTGGCACAATAAATCTCACAGGTTCAGGAGGGAAGTTCATTTTAGGGGATACCACAATAGATAACTCAGGTACAGTGAATATAACTTCTTCAGGCAGCCTATTTATATCTCAAGGTGTATTTAATAACCTCGCCAGCGGTGTTTTAGACCTTCAAGCTAATGGAGGAGATATTACATGGTCTGGCGGCACGGCTCGCTTTTTAAATAATTTTGGATTGATTAAGCGTACCACGACAACAGGAGAAGCTCAAATAGTAGTTTTATTAAACAATAATGGTGGTGTAATTCAAGTAGAAAGCGGTACACTTTCCTTTCAAAATGCCATTGGTAAAAATTTCAATGATGGTACTTATAACGTTTTTAATGGAGCTGTCATGGATTGGGATACAACAATGACCTTGTCTGGAACTATTACAGGAACTATTGATGGCACCTTAAATTGGACTAGTAATGTAGAGGTTCCAACAACAGCGACGATTGATTTTGATGGCGTAGGCGACGTTAATTGGGTTTCAGGAGCTTTACAAGGCGGAGGCACACTCACGCATAACTCAATCCTGAATTTAACAGGTAGCGGTGGAAAATTCATATTTGGAGATACCAATCTAGATAACGCAGGGACATTTAATATAACTTCGGGAGGTGACTTGTTTATAACTCAAGGCATATTTAACAATCTTGCCAGTGGTGTTATAGACTTTCAAGCCGATGGTGGAAACATTACATGGTCTGGTGGTACTGTTCACATTTTAAATAATTTTGGATTGATCAAGCGTACAACCAGTATCGGCGAAGCTCAAATACTAGTTTTATTAAACAATAATGATGGTGTTATTCAGGTGGAAAGTGGTACACTTTCCTTTCAAAATGCCATTGGTAAAAATTTCAATGATGGTACTTATAACGTTTTTAATGGAGCTGTCATGGATTGGGATACAACAATGACCTTGTCTGGAACTATTACAGGAACTATTGATGGCACCTTAAATTGGACTAGTAATGTAGAGGTTCCAACAACAGCGACGATTGATTTTGATGGCGTAGGCGACGTTAATTGGGTTTCAGGAGCTTTACAAGGCGGAGGCACACTCACGCATAACTCAATCCTGAATTTAACAGGTAGCGGTGGAAAATTCATATTTGGAGATACCAATCTAGATAACGCAGGGACATTTAATATAACTTCGGGAGGTGACTTGTTTATAACTCAAGGCATATTTAACAATCTTGCCAGTGGTGTTATAGACTTTCAGGCCGATGGCGGAAACATTACATGGTCTGGAGGTACTGTTCACGTTTTGAATAACTTTGGATTGATAAGAAGATCAACAACCAATGGATTGGTTCAAACTTTAACTGAACTGAACAATTTCGGAACTATTGAAGTAGCTACTGGCGAACTTGAACACGCGGGCTCTCTGATGTTTACAAATTCAGAAACAGGAGTTATAAAAGGTGTTGGTATTTTCGATTTACCTGCAGTGGCCAATTACACCAATAATGGAACCTTTGCTCCAGGACTATCTCCAGGTACTTTAAGTGTTCAAGGTGATTTTAAATCAACTGCAACTTCGGTGTTAGATATAGAATTAAACGGACTTACTCCAGATACAGAGCACGATGTGTTGGCTATTACAGGGAACAACAATATTTTTGAAGGGTCAATAAAGGTTACCATGGCATTCGAAGGAACAATTGGAGATACATTTACAATTGCAACAACAACAGGAACCATTACCACCGCAAATTTACAGTCACCTATCGAAAACGTTGATTTTGATGGAAAACGATACACGTTCGAAGTGTCTTATCCAGATAATAATAAAGTAGTACTTACCATTATCGATAAATTAGATATTCTTCCTCCTGATGTTATCACCCAAAATATTACAGTTCAATTGGACCCTACTGGAAATGTCAGTATATTAGCTACAGACGTGGATAATGGTTCTACAGATAATTGTACACCAACAAATGAGTTGCAGTTTTCTGTAGATGTTGCAGATTTCACGTGTGATGATTTAGGAGAAAACATAGTAGCGCTCACAGTCACAGATAATGACGGAAATTTTGCCACTGCTCAGGCCATCGTTACAGTTGAAGATTCTATAGCACCAACAGTAGTTACCCAAAACATCACATTACAATTAGATGCCACAGGAAACGCTAGTATAACCGCTAATCAAATTGATAATGGATCAAGCGATAAC
>NZ_DAISXK010000005.1:67956-99039 GCF_036825875.1 Paucihalobacter sp.
GATCAAGCGATAACTGTTCTATTTCAAGTTTAAGCATTGATGTTTCTGACTTTACCTGTGCTGATTTGGGCGAAAACACTGTTGAATTAACCGTTACAGACCAAAGTGGAAACAGTGCATCAGCCTTGGCTATAGTAACTGTTGAAGACACCGTAGCACCAACAGTATCTACTCAAAACATCACAGTTCAATTAGATATCACAGGAAACGCTAGTATAACCGCTAATCAAATTGATAATGGATCAAGCGATAACTGTTCTATTTCAAGTTTAAGCATTGATGTTTCTGACTTTACTTGTGCAGATTTAGGCGAAAACACTGTTGAATTAACCGTTACAGACCAAAGTGGAAACAGTGTGTCAGCCTCGGCCACAGTTATTGTTGAAGACACTATTGCGCCAACAATCGATTGTCCAGCAGATTTCCATATAAATTCTAGCGGACCTTTTACCCTTCCGGATTATATTTCAGAAAATATCGTTTTAGTTAATGATAATTGTAGCTATTCCGTCGAGCAAACACCTGCTTCGGGAACAGAACTACCAGATGGGAATTATATAATTTCATTTACTGTTACAGATAGTTCAGGCAACGAAGATAGTTGTTCGTTTCAAGTAACAGTAAAAGACGAAACTTTGGGATTAGACGATTCCGAATTGTTAAATAATCACATAATAATTTATCCTAATCCTATTAAAGATGTTTTCACAATTAAAAACACCAGTAATGTCGAACTTTTATATCTTGAAATTTATGAAGTAAGCGGTAAATTGATTCAAATAATAGATTTGAAAAACATGAATCAAACATTAGATGTTATGTTTACTAGCTATTCAACAGGTGTTTACTTATTAAAAATAAATGCACAAAACACTTCAATAGTAAAAAGGCTTGTTAAAAAATAAAGAACCTCGCATTCTATTATTTTAATCCTTATAAAAGCCGTCTCAATATAATTATTGAGACGGTTTTTTATTTTCGCTTCACGCATACTATTAGGAGATAATTTTTTGAATGAATGCCATTCGCGATAAACTGTTAAATGCTTTATCTCAATCTTAAATTTTACTTATTTTTAAACCGTGAAGTTATTTCTTACATTTTTTCTTGCAATTTTATATAGTATACCATATCCTGTTTATGGTCAACTAGGTTTTTGTGGTGGCAACTCTGGTGACCCTATTTTCACTGAAACCTTCGGCACAGGCACGAATGTTGGCCCACCATTGCCTGTTGGTACAACCACTTACCAGTATGTGACAGGTGCGCCGCAAGACGGGCAGTATACTATTTCAAACAATAGTGTTTTTTTTGATTGGCATAATACAGGCGACCGAACACCAGGGGATGTAAATGGTAAAATGCTAATCGTTAACGCCGACTTTTCAAGCGGCGAATTTTTTAGAACTAGCATTTCAGGTCTTTGCCAAGGTACTTCTTATGAGTTTTCGGCTTGGGTTCTTAATCTACTCCCTATTAGTGGTTGTGGTGGTAACGGAATTCCAATAAATGTCGGATTTGAAATTTGGGACAGCACAAATACAATCTTATTAGCATCAGGTGATACAGGACCAGTTGGCGGGACCAATACTCCTGTCTGGAACCAGTATGGGTTGGTTTTTCAAACACAATCAGGACAAACGGACATAATTTTAAAAATGAGAAATAATGGTCAAGGCGGCTGCGGTAATGACCTTGCTATTGATGATATTGTTTTTAAATCTTGTGGCGATTCGGTGGATATAACAGACGATTCAAATGCTAATGGTTTTGTTGGCTGCACTAATGAGGTCAATAGCCTAGAGTTAAATGCAAATCCCGATTTTTCTGTATTTCAAACGCATGCATATCAATGGCAGTTGAGTAATGATGGCAATAATTGGAGTGATATATCTGGCGCTAACAATCCAATTTATACAATCAATCCAGTTGAAGGTAATACTTTCTTCAGGGTGAAAGTTGCTGAAGATGCTGCCAACTTACAAAATGATTTATGTAATGTAATATCAGATGTTTTTGAATTAACAATCGAGGCACCACCAAACCAACCAATAAGTGATGGCAATGGAACAAATTGCGGATTAGAGGATGATTCACTTTCCGTAAGTGTGCCTGATAATATCGTAGTAAATTGGTTTGATGCGCCTTCAGGAGGTAATTTGCTCGAGGAAAATACTTCTTCTCTAATTGTTAGTGTGCCCGGAACCTATTATGCTGAAGCAGTTACATCATTAGCAGGTTGTACCTCTTTAACAAGAACAGCCGTTACATTCACAAGACTTATACCTCCACCAGGCGAAAATATTTCTGTTTCATTTTGTGAGGGAAGTAACGTTTTATTGCAGTCAGGCATTCCAAATATTAACAGTTATGATTGGAGTACAGGCGAAACTAGTTCAGAAATATCGGTTGGTACTGCTGGGAATTATAGCGTTTTGATGGTTAACTCCGATGGTTGCGAAATAATCAGCCAATTCGAAGTAGCTCAAATTAATGCACCTATTGCCCCAGTGAGCCTTGGTGATGTTACTTTATGTAATAATGAATCAGCGACACTTCAGGTTGAAGTCAGCCCTGATATTACAATCAATTGGTATTCGCAATCAACAGACGGCAATTTATTACAAGCTAACAGCAACACTTTTATTACCAATACTGAAGGTGCTTATTTTGCTGAAGCTGTTTCTGCTGACGGATGTAATTCATTAAGCCGTACAGCTGTGAATTTTACAAGGCTCGAGCCACCAAATGGGAGTACTGAATCTTTGGTATTCTGCCAAGGAAGTTCGGTTAACCTAAGTGTTGGGTTAACAGATATTGTATCGTATAACTGGAGTACAGGCGAAACTACACCAGAAATTAACGTTGATGTATCAAGTAATTATTTTGTTGATGTTATAAATGAAGATGGCTGTGAAATTAGATTTGAATTTGAAGTAACAGAAGTCACAACGCCACAACCACCAGTTAGTTCAGGTGATGTTGTAGAATGTGACGGCGAAGTCAGAATTTTAACGGTTGAAGTCCCAAACGGGTTTTCGGTGAATTGGTACGATTCTGAAACGAATGGAAATTTACTCCAAGAAAACAGTACATCTTTAATTGTAGATAGTGCCGGCACTTATTATGCTGAAGCAATTACGTTAAATGGAAATTGTAACTCCACCACAAGAACAGCAGTAAATTTTTCAAGATTAGACCCATTAGATTTCGAAGATGAAACTATTTATTTTTGTGAAAACACCGAAGTAATTTTGTTTGTAGATATTGAAAATAATATCAGTTATAACTGGAGTACTGGAGAGACCACTCCAGAAATTGTAGTTTCAACTCCTGGAACCTATTCGGTTGATTTTGTAAATGCAAACGGATGCGAAGCCACCAAGGAGTTTGATGTTATTCAGGTCAATATTCCAGAAATTTCGGAAGTGACAACCAATGGTTTTAATGTTGAAATTTTAACCACAGAAAACGGCGATTTCAGTTATTCAATAGATGGACAAAACTTTCAATATGATTCTGTATTTTACGGCATTCTTGGCGGTGTTTATAACATTACAGTAAGAGATAATTTTGGATGTGGTGAAGATGTGGTTTCTCATCTTCATTTTGTTATTCCTAAGTTTTTCACTCCAAATAACGATGGCTATAACGATTTTTTTGAATTGAGAGGCATTGAAGAACTTGGTGCGTCTGAAGTCAATGTTTTTGATCGCTATGGCAAGCTTTTAAAAAGTGCCAAGAATGTCCCTTTTAGCTGGAATGGCACATTCCGAGGGAAATCATTGCCAACTAACGATTATTGGTATCAAATTATTATTGATGGCGAAGAATTTACCGGGCATTTTACACTTAAACGTTAGGATTTTTATATTGGGTTAAAACCACTATTTTTTTAATCGCTCAGTCATTTTAAAGACACAGTTTTGTCATTTTGAACACTATTTATCAAAGCAGGGGATGATTAATTGAATTTTCGTATAATTCGGCAATTTTTCTGTTATGAACACCTGTAGCAATTAGATTTTTATTATTTGATTCTTAATTTCGTACGTCGAGATTTTATAATTAGGGATTTGCGGAAGTTTCCACTACAAAAACTATACATATCATTTCTTGAACATCATTCCGAAAATAATTTTTATATATTGATTTTTGGAATGATCAATATTTTTACGCTTTTTTCTTTTTCTTATCGTTTCATTTCATATTGATTGTCAATTAGGGTTTTGTAAAGATAATTTTGATGATCCAATTTTTTACGGAACTTGGGCAAAGGCTCTAATCTGAAAGAATGGAGTAATGAAACAAGTAAAATTTAAAATATGAGTCCTTTAGTGTCTCATAGCATGGTTACAAGAGTAACCAAATGCGCATTTTTTTCATGCTAAAGGATTGGAAGAAAAAATTTATTTAAACTAACCTTAAAATTAATGAAATACTTTTTTGCTTTCGCATGTACCTTTATATTTTATGGTAGCGCCTTTGGACAGATTATTTTGACACAAACCCACACTGAGGCCACAATAGGTCTTGATAGAAAAGCCTTTCTTGGTTTAGGAAATACTTCTGACCATAGTGATGGTTATGCCCATGATTTTACATTACCAACACGCACAAATCCTTGTCAAGAGATTACAGGCATAACTGTTGTAATAAATCTTACTGGCTACACCAATAATAATATCTGTCCCCATCCAACACTTTATTACAATCTATTTTATGGATGTGGCACATACGGTGGAGGTGCAACGTGTTTACCTGCGACTAATTTAATAGCCGAACCAAATTTCCCACCAAATACAAGCCCGCCACCATTTAATTTTGGAAATCCATTGGGCAGTCCTCTTAATCCTAATATTGAGCCAGATTTTGGGGATAATTTAAGTATCGACATCATCCCTGTTTCCAATCCTGGTTGCAATGCCGTGGGTAATGGACATATCAGTTATCAATACACCATAACGGTTACTATTACAGTTGAAGACATACCAAATGTTACCCCAATATTTACGCAAGTTTCAGAAATATGCGAAGGTGAAACTATAGCCACTCTGCCAACAACATCACAAAATGGTATCACAGGAACTTGGTTGCCTGCCTTAAACAATACAACCACCACTGAATACACTTTCTCCCCTGATGCTGGACAATGCGCAACCAACCAAACAATGACCATCACGGTGAGTCCTGCAACAACACCAACTTTTACTCAAATACCAGCAGTATGTTCAGGTGAAACCATAGCTACTCTACCAACAACATCACAAAATGGTATCACGGGAACTTGGTCGCCTGCATTAAACAATACAACTACAACAGAATACACTTTCACCCCTAACGCTGGGCAATGTGCAAGCAACCAAACAATGACCATCACGGTGAATTCTGCAACAAACCCAACGTTCGCTCAAGTACCAGCAGTATGCCAAGGTGAAACCATTGCCGCTCTACCAACAACCTCACAAAATGGTATCACAGGAACTTGGACACCTGCATTAAACAATACAACCACCACTGAATACACTTTTACCCCTAACGCAGGGCAATGCGCAAACAATCAAACAATGACCATCACGGTGAACCCTACAACAACCCCAACATTCTCACAAGTACCAGCAATTTGCGAAAGTGAAACCATTGCCGCTCTACCAACAACATCACAAAATGGTATCACAGGAACTTGGTCGCCTGCCTTAAACAATACAACCACCACTGAATACACTTTCACCCCTAACGCTGGGCAATGCGCAAACAACCAAACAATGACCATCACGGTGAATCTTGCAACAACTCCCACATTCACTCAAGTTCCAGCAGTATGCGAAGGTGAAACCATAGCCGCTTTACCAACAACCTCACAAAATGGGATCACAGGAACTTGGTCGCCTGCCTTAAATAATACAACCACCACTGAATACACTTTCACGCGCGATGTTGGGCAATGCGCAAGCAATCAAACTATGACCATCACGGTTAATCCTGCAACAACCCCTACATTCACTCAAGTTCCAGCAGTATGCCAAGGAGAAACCATAGCCGCTTTGCCAACAACCTCACAAAACGGTATCACTGGAACTTGGTCGCCTTCCTTAAACAATACAACCACTACTGAATACACGTTCACTCCTAACGCTGGGCAATGTGCAAGCAACCAAACAATGACCATCACGGTGAACCCTGCAACAACACCAACCTTTACTCAAGTACCTGGAATTTGCGAAGGAGAAACCATAGCCGCTCTGCCAACAAACTCGCAAAATGGGATTACAGGAACCTGGTCGCCTGCTTTAGACAATACAGTTACAACAGAATACACTTTTACCCCTAACGCAGGGCAATGCGCAAGCAATCAAACAATGACCATCACCGTGAACCCTACAACAACCCCAACATTCACACAAGTACCTGGAATTTGCGAAGGTGAAACCATAGCCGCTTTGCCAACAACCTCACAAAATGGTATCACAGGAACCTGGTCGCCTGCATTAAACCATACAATTACAACAGAATACACTTTCACACCCGATGCTGGACAATGTTCAAGCAATCAAACAATGACCATCACGGTGAACCCTGCAACAACACCAACCTTTACTCAAGTACCAGCCATTTGTTCAGGTGAAACCATAGCTGCTTTACCAACAACCTCTCAAAATGGTATCACAGGAACTTGGTCGCCTGCCTTAAACAATACAACCACAACAGAATACACTTTCACTCCTGATGTTGGGCAATGCGCAAGCAATCAAACTATGACCATTACGGTTAATCCTGCAACAATACCAACATTCACACAAGTACCTGGAATTTGCGAAGGTGAAACTATACCCACTTTGCCAACAACCTCACAAAATGGGATTACAGGAGCTTGGTCGCCTGCCTACAACAATACAACTACAACAGAATATACTTTTACCCCTGATGCAGGACAATGCGCAAGTAACCAAACAATGACCATTACGGTAAGCCCTGCAAGAACACCTACATTCAATCAAATACCGGCCATATGTTCAGGAGAAACAATACCAGTATTACCAACAACCTCACAAAATGGTATCACAGGAACTTGGTCGCCTGCATTAAACAATACAACCACTACCGAGTACACTTTCACTCCTAACGCCGGACAATGCGCAAGCACCCAAACAATGACAATTGTTGTAAATATGAATACAGCACCGGTTATTTCAGAAGTGAAAACCAATGGCTTCGACATAGAAATTTTAACCACAGCAACCGGTGATTTTAGTTATTCAATAGATGGGCAAAATTTTCAATACGGCAATATATTCTATGGTATTCGAGGTGGTAGATATAGCATTACCGTTAGGGATAACTCTGGATGTGGTCAAGATGTAGTGTCTCATCTTCACTTTGTAATTCCTAAATTCTTTACGCCCAATAATGACGGGTTTAACGACTTTTTTGAAATTAGAGGTATTCAAGAATTTGGCAGTTCAGAGGTTAATATTTTTGACCGCTATGGTAAACTATTAAAAAATTACAGAAATTCAGCTGTTGTTTGGGATGGAACTTATTTAGGAAATCTGTTGCCCACTAATGATTATTGGTACCAAATTATTGTTGACGGAGAAGAATTTACGGGTCATTTTACACTAAAGCGCTAGATGATTGATTTTTGTTTAACGAAAATGTAACATCAAATGTCATCAATAGAATAATTAGCTCATCTTAAAAAGTTAATTTCGCGCTGGCAAATCTTTAATCATATATCTTTTTGAAGGAGCTTTATCTTTTTTTTAAATCCGAATACAAAAATGTTGGATTTGGTTACACCTTAACCTTCTTATCTAGTTTTGGGCAAACCTTTCTTATTTCACTATATGTGCCCGAAATTTTGCAGGTGTTCAGTATCAGTAATGGTGTTTTTGGAGGAATTTACGCGTTTGCAACCATTATTGCTTCATTTATTATGCTTACCGTTGGTCATAATATAGACCACAAACCTGTAAAACAGGTAACCATGGTAACCACTATTGGAATGGCTATTTCTACGCTTATTTTGGGATTTTCTCATTACAGTTTAATTATTTTAATAATGGCATTAATTGGGCTGCGACTTACAGGTCAAGGTTTAATGAGCCATATCAGCTTAACGGTGATGTCGAGACAGTATACTAGCAATCGTGGCAAAGCATTGAGTATTGCCATGCTGGGTTACTCTGTAGGTGAGGCTGTTCTACCCTTAATTTTATCCATTATTATAGTGACTTACAATTACGAAGTGAGTGCTTGGGTATGCGCTTTGTTTTTAGGATTTTATATAGTAAGATTATATTTTCAAGATTTATCAAGATTGAATGAGCAAAGCAATCTGAACCATAAACCAACCGCAAAAGCTTTAATAGGAGATTATTCGACCTTATTTAAAGATAAATTTTTCTGGATTTTAATACCCGCAACTTTTACGCTTGGATTTGTATTTACCGCAGTATTTTTCTATCAATATGTATTTGTGGAACAAAAAGGTTGGTCCGTAGCTTTATATGCTAGTTTTTTCACCGCCTATGCTGTTAGCAGATTTTTATTTTCAATTTTAGCAGGTATCTGGGTAGATAAATATACTGCTAAAAAGCTGTTTAGAATCTATATGATACCACTCATTTTAGGCTTGATTCCATTCGCTTTTGTCAATCATATTTTTGGAGCTTTGGCGTTTTTAGTGCTTTCAGGTTGTACCATGGGTTTGGCAGGAACGGTTAAAACAGCCCTTTTAGCAGAATTGTTTGGGACCGAGAAACTTGGCGCCATCCGAAGTTTATTTACCATGATTATGGTAATCAGCACCGCTCTTGGTCCGTTGTTGGTTGGGATTTTAATGGATATGAACTTAGATTTGAAATGGATTATTTCAATCTTGATCGCAATGTTGTTAGTGGTATTTGTAAATGCACAGCGAATTGCGAAAGCTTAAGGCGTTTTTTTTAAATCCGAATATTTTAATTGATTTACTAATCATTGTTTTTCAGTTTTTCGATCACCGTATAAAGCAAAATCAGCTCCATAATTATAACTATTACCATAAAAATATAGCCAATCCAGGCTAAAACAACAGTTGCAAACATTAGCGACATTACAATTTCAAGTACCCCGGTTAAAGTTGCCAAGTTTCCCAAACTTTTATTTAGCTGAATAATGCCAACGCCAAATACAATGCCTACCGAACCAAATAAAACAGACATGATTATAATATAGTTTTCATTGATAAATTCTGTATATAATGAAATGATATCAAAGCTATAAAGTAATACGGAAAGCAGTATAAATCCAATGGAAGCAAACTTTATCAAGTTATTATTAAGTAATTTGCCAAGGGTGAAATAACCATATGTGAAAATAATAAATGTTACACAAGCAAATATTTTCAAAACCACATAAATACTGTTTGAATAAAGCATAGTGTTTTCGAACCAGCGACTCCAATCAGCAGGAACTTCAAAAAACCCAAGAAGAAAATATAGAACTCCAAAAACAATTGCAATCCTCAAAATTTTAATTGATCTTAAAATTTCTTCAGAACCATTAATCTTTAAATGATTTTTAAAATGTCTGAGTGATTCAGATTTAATTTTTTCTAAATCATAGCCTAATACTTCTAAGATGGTTTTAACAGTGTAAGGTCGTGGAGTCACTTCTCCCGATTCTATGCGCTGAATGGTGCGCACACTTATGTTACATTTTTCTACCAACTCTTCTTGAGTGAGTCCTTGTTGTGTTCTAAGATCAAGAATGATCTTTCCTAATTCTGGCTGTTTCATCTGTTCGGATTTTTATTGATAAAACAATACTACATCTGGAAATTTAAATGCACAATTATTTAAAAGGTATTTCACCCGACATTTACATGACATTTGCTTTTTTCCAGTTTTGGAACTTTAAAAATAGTTTAAAGGGGTTAACAATAACCTTGAAAATCAGTATCTTTTACTTATGCTTGTAAATTTGTAGTCGGATTCAGAATTTACTCTTCATTCTCCTTATAAATACCAATCCGAAGCGCTTCGTTCGATTTTATGGAAGCTCTGTACATTCCAGCCGTATTAAATTCCATAGTGATATTACCATCTTTATCAACTGCTACAATACCGCCATCGCCACCCAGATTGGCCACTTTTTCCTGTATCACAATGCGAGCCGCTTCTTGCAAACTCAAGCCTTTATATTCCATAAGTGCCGAAATATCGTGTGCCACCATAGCTCTTATAAAATATTCGCCCCAACCAGTGCTAGACACTGCGCAAGTTTCGTTATTGGCATAAGTACCAGCGCCAATAATGGGTGCGTCTCCAATGCGTCCCCAGCGTTTGTTGGTCATACCACCAGTTGATGTGCCAGCCGCTAAGTTGCCGTTTTTGTCTAAGGCAGCGCAGCCAACAGTACCAAATTTGTAGTCTTTCAATTCATTGTCATAATAAACTGATTTGGCATCATGGTCCAGCTCAGTTTTTTCACGGTCTTTAATTTTTTGTAGCGAATTGAATCTGCCTTCTGTAAAGAAATAACTAGGGTCAACTAGTTCCAAACCTTGTTCTTCAGCAAAACTTTCGGCACCTTTCCCGGCAAGCATCACATGTTCAGAATTGTCCATCACTGCACGTGCCAAATCAATAGGGTATTTTACATTGGTCACACCTGCGATAGCGCCTGCATTTAAGGTTTTTCCATCCATCACAGAGGCATCTAATTCGTTGGTTTCAGCATTCGTAAAAACGGCACCTTTACCTGCATTAAATAATGGAGAATCTTCCATAACATTAATGGTCTTGGTCACAGCTTCCATACTTGTACCACCATTTTTTAATATATCGTGTCCTACCATAATGGCTTCTTCAAGCTTGGCTTTATAAGCAGCTTCTCTTTCGGGAGTCATATTTTCTTTTAGAATAGTGCCCGCACCGCCATGAATAACAATAGCAAATTCCGGGTTTTCTAAGATTTCATTTTCAGTAGTTGGTATTTCATTTTTTTCCTCTTTACAAGAAGAAATTAAAAAGGTAATACAAATCAAGGTGAGTAAGAGTTTTGGCATGTTTTAAGGTTGTTTTTAAAGCCCTAAGTTAATACTTTATTGCGAAATCCTCAGTAAAAGCGCATATAAATTAGTATCTTCGCAATCACAACATTAATTTAAAAAAACAATCAATATGCAAGCAGTTGCAACAGACTTTGGAATTCAAAAAGCCCTTGACGCCCTTGGGATACAATCTATAAATCACGGCAGTTCTACCGGTTCGGAATGGTTCGCGAATGGTGAAACTATTGAAAGTATTTCACCCGTAGACGGCAAGCTGATTGCCAGCGTGAAGTTAACCACAAAAGAAGATTACAATAAGGTAATGACCGCCGCTACTTCTGCCTTTTCAACTTGGAAAATGATGCCAGCTCCGCAGCGCGGTGAAATCGTAAGACAGTTTGGTGATAAATTACGTGAACTTAAAGAACCACTTGGTAAATTGGTGTCTTATGAAATGGGTAAAAGCTATCAAGAAGGCTTAGGCGAAGTTCAAGAAATGATAGACATTTGTGATTTTGCGGTCGGTTTGTCCCGACAGTTACACGGTTTAACGATGCACAGTGAGCGACCAGGACACAGGATGTACGAACAATACCATTCTTTAGGTGTAGTAGGCATTATTTCAGCATTTAATTTTCCAGTTGCTGTTTGGGCATGGAATACTGCTTTAGCTTGGGTTTGTGGCGATGTGTGTGTTTGGAAACCTAGTGAAAAAACACCGCTTTGTGGCGTGGCTTGCCAGCATATTGCAGCGCAAGTGTTTAAAGACAATAATCTTCCGGAAGGAATTTCTTGTTTGATAAACGGCGATTATCGTGTGGGTGAATTTATGACGAAAGATACCCGTATTCCGTTAATTTCAGCAACTGGCTCAACCCGAATGGGCAAAATTGTAGCACAAGAAGTAGCTGGCAGATTGGGGAGGTCTCTACTTGAATTAGGTGGTAACAATGCCATCATTGTAACTCCAGATGCCGATATTAAAATGACCGTAATTGGTGCCGTATTTGGTGCGGTTGGTACTTGCGGACAACGCTGTACTTCAACCCGCCGCTTAATTATTCATGATAGTATATACGATAAGGTTAAAAATGCAATAGTCGATGCTTACAAACAATTGCGCATCGGTAATCCACTAGATGAAAATAATCATGTTGGACCACTTATAGATACCGATGCAGTAAAAATGTACCAACAGGCTTTAGAGCAAGTAGTGGCCGAAGGCGGCACTATTTTGGTTGAAGGTGGTGTGCTATCAGGTGAAGGCTTTGACAGTGGCTGCTATGTAAAACCAGCTATTGCTGAAGGTAAACCAAATTTTAAAATTGTGCAACACGAAACATTCGCTCCTGTTTTATACTTGCTTAAATATTCAGGCGAAGTAGATAATGCTATTGCCATTCAAAATGGAGTAGCACAAGGGTTGTCCTCTGCAATTATGACTAACAACTTACGTGAGGCCGAACGATTTTTATCCGTTGCTGGTAGCGATTGTGGTATTGCCAATGTAAATATTGGTACCTCAGGAGCAGAAATTGGTGGTGCTTTTGGTGGTGAAAAAGAAACTGGTGGCGGTCGTGAGTCTGGAAGTGATGCATGGAAAGTTTATATGCGCCGTCAAACCAATACTATAAATTATACAACTAGCCTGCCATTGGCACAAGGGATTAAATTTGATTTGTAGATTACTTAGTTAATCTTATAATATTTAAGAAGTTTCTACCTTGAGGATAGTTTACCTCAAATAGAATTTAAATGAAAAAGCCATATTATTTAATGTGGCTTTTTTCATTTAAAAGTTTACGCAACCTTTATATTATAATTCCATCTATAGTATAAAATTGCCAATGGGAATAGCCATCAAACTTCTTAAATTTTTCTGTTTACTCCTTTTAATAGGTTGTCAGCCTAAAGAATTCGAAGAAAATACCAGAATACGCGTTTTAGGAACCGTCGTGAATCAAAACAATGTAGCAATTGAAAATGCTTCTGTAAATATCTTTACTGATGATGAGGTTGGTAGTATTATTAATTTTTTTCCCGGCGTTCCAACGTTTAATCAAATTTTTAATTTAGGAAGTACAAACACAAATCAATCGGGGGAATTTTCAATAGTATCGCTGTTAAATAGAAGTAATAATTTTTTAGTTTCTGTAGAGAAGGATGAGAATTATGCGCCATATCTTTTTAAAACAAACGTATTTGACTATACACCCGATAACTTGACTGTAGACTTAAATACAATCACACTTAAAGAAAAGTTTAGCTTTGATTTAGTCATAAATAATCAAAATCCATCCTCAACTATTGCCGTTGCCCTAAATTATGAAATACCATTCTGTGCCGAGGTTTATGAAGAAGGAACCCTGCAAGAAAATTTATCTAATTGTTATCCTTCTCAAGAATTAACTGTGAGTTTACAAGGGGAAGATTTTTCTAAAAGTTTTATAAGCACGGCTGGGAGCAGCATTCAAATAAGTTATTCTGTAAATAATCAACCAGAAATAGTTGAGACAATCAACCTTAATCCGTCAGAAAATGTTTTTACAATTACCTATTAAAACACTTATTTTTTTCCTTTTTGCTTCAGCCATTTGTTTGGGTCAAAATGATGTTGAGGTTATAGAAACCGAGGATAAGCCAAAGATAACTAAAACCTTCTATTCCTATAATTTTCAATATTTTATTCCGCAAACATTTGGGGATAATGCCTTGGCAAAAGGCACAAAAGGCATTGGCGGCATAAACCTTAAGCTTCAATTAGGAATTTATAAAGGTTTTTTTGTTGGTGGTAACCTGGGAGCTGCTTATTTAGAAGTTACCAATCCGGAAATCGTCGGCAACTACAAAAAATCGACAGTTACTAATAATTACTTATTTTTTGGTTATGAATACTATGTTTCCGAAAGATTCAAGCTTGGATTAAGTGCAGCACCTTTTGCTAAAACAACTTATAAAAATAAAATATTTGATGCTTCGGAAGGCAGACAATACGATACTGGAACATTTTTTAATATTGAATTTTATGCTGACTATAAATTATCCAAACAATTGGCAGTTTTTGTAAGTTATACCTATAGAAAGGACAAATTAAATATTGTTGCACCTATTGAAGATCAATCACAATTTAACTCATCTCAATTTAACCACTTCGGAATTGGTGTGAAATTGTGTTTTGGAAACTTTGATATCGTAAGTGCATTTCTAAAATAATTAACTTTCGTGTAATTATTATCTTTAATTAAATAAATTAATACTTAACGCATTAAATTAAAGGTGCTTCCGTTATCGGCAATAAGCTCCAAGGAAGTATTTGTTATTTCTATAATATCCCATAAAACAACTGCCGGCTCATTATTAAGTACAATTTGGCTGTTATCAGTGGTTAAATTATATTCATAAGCTTGAAATTCTTGTGATACACATGGGTCGCCATCAAAAGTTTGAAAAACCAGTAGATTATTGACGCCTAAGTCAAAATAGCTATTTTTTTGACATTCATCAAATACATTAATATTTGTATTAGATGGATTTACACTTTCAATAGAAATTAAAAACCACCGCAGTTAAAGTAATTGCTGTACATTAGGAGAGTCATCACCAGTACTGCATCACAGTAAAAAGAAAGGAGCAAGAACCAAAACCAGATATAATTGTATGCGTTTCATACCACTTATTTTCTCATATATAATAAAATTTAGAATGAGCAGTTTTAAAGCAACTGAAAAACAGTAATGTAAAGGATTTGAAATGGATACATAATAAAAAAAATCCTGCTTCATTGCCACACTTTTATGGTAGAAACAAGACTTTTTAGTTGATTAATAGCATATCAAATATAGAAGATAAGTTATGATACTTTTAGTTATAATTTATGAATGGTATTGTTTTTTATATTAATGGTTTGTTTCTTCACATCAACTATACTTTACCTTCCGTAAAATGCGCATAGTTTCATTATAAAATCTGTAAACTTCTTCATTGTAATTTTTTAAATAAGGCTTGGCCTCATTTAACTTATCAATAGCTTCGTGAAATAAATTTAAATAACAAATCAAATAGGTGGCAGGCAGATTTTTTAAATCATAGTTTTCATTTTTAGATAATTGTAATCCCTTTTTTAGCTTTTCTAATATGATATTGTTTGCGTTGTAAATATGGTAGAGTACTTTTTTGTCGAATTGAGGCGCATGAAATAAAAGTTTGGTTTCGATATGGTAATTGGCATTGTCCTCAAAATGAATTACTGTTTCTTCTAATGGATAGTATTTATATGTGTTGTGAAGTCCAAGGTTGACATATTCTCGAATTTTAAAGGAAGCGTCATTATGACTAATCGCTACTTCATCAAAGGTCGAATAAAACAGTCGCACTTGTTCATTCACCAATTCAATGTCAACTCTAGAGAAAAACACTTCATCCTTAACAACCTTTTTTTGTCCAGCCCAGCACAGCACAAAATATTCTTTAAACACCTTGTATTGAGGTTCAAAATCGGCTCTTTTCTTCATAAAATCAAATACGCCATTCAAAGTGTATTCAATATTGTTTTGAGCATGTTTTTCAATGGCTTCAACTATGGCCGAATTAATATCTTTCACCACAATATCAAACACCTTGGGCATACTCATGCTGCCATCTCTAAAAAACACCGAGCCGCCGTAGTATTTCCAAATATTTTTACGTAGTGAGGTGAGTTTTTCCATAGATCTAATCGTCACCAAGCCTACCACTTTATCATCTGGTAAATGCGGAAAGGGAATATTTTCGTAGGAAACTACAGGCGGATTTGTAAGGTAGGCATTAATGAGATTTTGTATTTTACTATCGTCAAAAAAATCAACGCCTACAATTTTGTTGTCTTCGTCTTCAACGCCTATTACAATGTAAGAGTTGTTTTTTGGGTTGCTATTAGACAATGCACAAATGTGCTTTAAAAACTTAGCCTTACCTTCCTTTTGACCAATATCAATTTTTCGCTTTTTGTCATAAAAGCTGTTCTCATCATTATGAGCAAGCAGATTTTTTATAAGTAGGCGTTTGTTGATCATGGTACTTCCTGCGAAAGCAGGAATCTCGTTATTTCAATTTATAATTTTTTCATTACCGTCGTCGAATTAGCCTGAGCCGTAGGAAACACTAAAATATCCGCCAGATTCACATGTGGCGGTCTCGATATTGTAAAGAAAATAATCTCAGCAATATCTTCGGCTTGTAAGGCTTTAAACCCTTTGTAAACATTATTGGCAAGGTCATCTCCTTTAAATCGTACTTGCGAAAATTCGGTTTCTACCAAACCCGGATTGATCGCCGAAACTTTAATATTATAGGGGTTCAAATCTATCCGCATGCCTTCGGTAATAGCCAAAACAGCATGTTTACTTGCACAATACACATTGCCCTTTGGATAGACCTCTTTCCCAGCCGAAGAACCGATATTAATGATTTGGCCAGATGCTCGTGCCACCATTTGCGGGATCACAGCTTTTGATACGTAAAGCAATCCTTTCACATTGATATCCATCATTGCATCCCAATCGTCTAAACTACCCGTATTTATGGGATCTAAGCCGTGAGCATTACCGGCATTATTTATTAAAATATCGATATTTTTAAAGTTTTCTGGTAAAGATTTTATGGCATGTTCTACAGTATTTTTATCTCGTACATCAAAATGAAGGGTATGAACTTGGGTTTTATTTGAAAGCTCATTTTTTATAGTTTGTAAGCGCTCTTGTCTCCGTCCACAAAGAATTAATTTTATGCCGTTTGAAGCCAATAAATAAGCGGTCGCTTTTCCGATACCGCTTGTGGCGCCTGTAATCAAAGCTGTTTTTGTCATTTTTTAAGTATCAATTTTTTATGGAGTTTCTTTACCTTGAGAGGCTTCTAAAAGGAGAAACCAGTCTTCTAATTCTAAATTAATGTTGGTGCTTTCAGATGCTTTTTTAAGTCGCTCAGGATTTGAAGTGCCAACAACCGGATGCATTCCCGAAGGGTGTTTCAATAACCAGGCATAAAGCAGTTGGTCTTCGGTAGCTTGATATTTTTTACATAGACCTTCTAATTGTTTAGAAATTCTATCATTTTGCTCATTCTTTTGCTTAAAATAACTTCCCAAAGGCGACCAAACCTTGGCTGTTTGTTGCTTGAGCATGGCATAATCCAAAACCCCGTTAAATAGAGCAGTTGGTTGGGTTAATGAACATTCTACCTGGTTAGTAGTGATTTCTAAATGCGGCGCTAATACTTGCATTTGCGACACCGAAAAATTGGATACACCAAATGCCCTTATGATTCCTTTTTGTTTTAAATGCGTAACAGCTTCTAAAACATCATCAACGTGCATCAACGGACTTGGACGGTGCAATAAAAATACATCTAAATAATCAGTTTTTAGATTGCGTATGCTTTGCTCTGCTGAACCAATGATATAGCCTTTACTATAGTTGTAATGCTTAACCTTATTGGGGCGATGATTAGAAATCAACTGAATGCCACATTTGGAAATTAATTGAATGCTCTCCCTATGAAGTCCACCTTTTTTAAACGCTTTTCCAAATTCAGCCTCAGTGGTATAATCTCCATAAATATCCGCATGATCAAAAGTTGTTATACCGTGAGAAACACAATTATTAATAAGCGCTGACATTCGTGCAGTTGATAATTTCTTGCCCCATAAACCCCAAGTCATGGTTCCTGATATAATTCTAGAAAAATTTGACATAATTGTTATGGAATTAAATTTATAGGTCAATTCTTTGTAAAAATATTTAAAAAAGATTCATTTACACGTTGGATAGGTCAATTTGTTCGTAAGGAAGTTCACTCTAATTTCGAAGATTTTGAAGCCATGAACATCTAATATCGCATTCCTGGCGTATATCTTTAAATTTTAAACCTTAAATCTAAATCTTAAAACCATGAAATTATTTTTAAAAATCAATGTTCTTGTGTTATTAATTGCTACGCTGTTTTTTGTAGGCTGTACGGATAGTACCGACAATCCTCCTAGTGAAACTTCAAGCATTTCTATAAAACTTGTCGACAATCCTGGAGACTACGATAATGTTTTTGTTGAAGTTGTTGATGTGATGATTAAATATCAAGATAATAATAATCAAAACCAAGACCCGGAATCTGGATGGCAATCACTTCAACTTGTAAATTCTGGAGTTTATGACTTGTTAGAATTAACAGGTGGTGTTGATCTTTTGTTAGTGGACAACTATGATATACCTTCAGGGATTATTCAGCAAATTAGACTGGTTTTAGGAGATGATAACTCCATCGTTATAGATGGTGAAACGTTTCCTTTAAATACACCTAGTGCGCAGCAGTCTGGTTTGAAAATTCAAATCAATCAAGCCGTTGAACCTAATTTTAATTATACATTTATTTTAGATTTCGATGCACATGAATCTATAGTGATGGCAGGAAATTCTGATAATATTATTTTAAAACCAGTTTTACGCGCAAGTCTAGAAGCTGCTTCTGGAATTATAAGTGGAATTGTTTTACCTGCTGATGTAGCCGTATTAATCACAGCAACAAATGGTGATTTTGAAACCTCGACGTTCTCGGATGACGCAGGTAATTTTATGTTTGCTGGACTTGCAGAAGGCGTTTATAATTTAACATTTACACCTGATGATGAGTCGTTGTTAACGGCACAGACTTTTAACAATGTTACAGTAACAGTTGGAGAAACTTCAGATATTGGTACGATTATTTTAGAATAACCAATCATGAAATCAATTTTTAAAAGGCGGTATTTTTCTAATACCGCTTTTTTATTTACTTCTTCTCAGCTATAAATCCGATCAGCAATTGCGCCTTAACGATTTTATGTGCTATTTACATATTATAATATTATAAAGTATTAGTATTAAGTAATTTTGTTTTGTAATAATTCAACGTCCCCAAATTGTGAACCACTTTCAGCTCATTAAATCATTCTGTTTAACAGTACTCATTTTAGGATTTTTTTCAAGTTGTTCAAAAGAAGAACTCGAAAACGATGTCCAACTAACCAATGTTTCAGTTAAATTAAAAACGATTACAGGTGAATTAAAAAAAGTCTATATCGATATTGAAGATGTTCAACTTAAGGTGAAACAAGAAGAGAATACTCCTGGAACTTGGTTAAGTTTAGAAGCTATCAATAATGGTATTCACAACACATCAGACTTAAATAACGAAAATGCTCTTTTATTAGTAAGTAATTTTTCGGTTGAAGCCGGCTATATTTATGGCATGAGACTGGTTTTGGGAGAAAACAATTTTATGGACATCAGCAATGTGCTGCACAGTTTAGATGTGAGCGACTTAGGAAATTCTAATCCAACCAATACGGTTTCAACACAGTTACAGCACAATAAATCTTATGTTTTCACAATTGAGCTGAACAAAGACCAATCCATTTCGTATGACGAATCGTCAAGCATGATGGTTTTCAACCCAAAGATACAAACCGAAATAAGACAGTTTCAATATTAATTTTGTTAATCAAAATTTTTAAACAATAAAAAGAGCAATACCAAGGTGTTGCTCTTTTTATTTTTAACCAATTATTAACAGCAAACGACGAATAATTTTAACAATTTGCAGTTCATACAAAAATCAACAACCATCGGGTTTTAAATCAAATGAAATATGGAAGATACAAGTACTGTAGATATCAAAGCCATTAATGAAAAAATAGAAAGGGAAAGTGCTTTTATTGATTTGCTAAATTTAGAAATGAACAAAGTAATCATCGGCCAAAAGCATATGGTCGAGCGTTTATTAATTGGATTACTCGGTCAAGGACATATTCTTCTCGAAGGTGTTCCCGGTTTGGCAAAAACACTCGCTATTAATACACTTGCGCAAGCAGTTCAAGGTAGTTTTAGCCGAATTCAGTTTACGCCAGATTTGTTACCAGCCGACGTAGTTGGAACCCTAATTTATAATATGAAGGAAAATGATTTCTCCATTAAAAAAGGTCCAATTTTCGCAAACTTTGTTTTGGCCGATGAGATAAACCGTGCGCCAGCTAAAGTGCAATCCGCACTGCTTGAAGCCATGCAAGAAAAACAAGTAACTATTGGTGACGAAACCTTTATTTTAGACAAACCGTTTTTAGTTATGGCAACTCAAAACCCAGTTGAACAAGAAGGAACCTATCCGCTGCCAGAAGCGCAAGTAGATAGATTTATGCTGAAAACCGTTATCGATTATCCAAAAATAAACGAAGAACAACTCATTATAAGAGCTAATTTGAAGGGTTCTTTCGAAAAAGTAAATCCAGTTATTTCTGTAGAGCAAATCTTGAATGCCCAAAAGGCAGTTAGAGAAGTTTATATGGATGAAAAAATCGAGAAATACATCCTCGATATCGTGTTCGCAACCAGATACCCTGAAAAATATAATTTAGAAAGTTTAAAACCATTAATTTCATTTGGATCTTCGCCACGTGGTAGTATAAATCTAGCCACTGCCGCAAAATGCTATGCTTTTATTAGAAGAAGAGGCTATGTGATTCCTGAAGATGTGCGCGCTATTGTTTACGATGTGCTACGCCACAGAATCGGAATTACCTACGAAGCTGAAGCCGAAAATATTACTAGTGTTGATATTATCAACAAAATCGTAAATCAAATTGAAGTACCGTAAACCAATTCCTGCGGAAGCAGGAATCTATTCGAGAATCTTTGCTATTGTGATTACATTAATTGAAATGAAATAATCATTCAGAAAACTAAGCAAAAATTAAAGACTAAAGATTTAAGGTCTCAATATTTGTTACGAAATAAGAATAGAAAATAGGTCAATTAAAATCTAAAAATTCTTGCCTGCGCAGGAATAAAAAAATGGATACCAAAGAGTTACTAAAAAAAGTTCGGAAAATTGAGATAAAAACCAGACGATTGTCTGACCATGTCTTCGGTGGCGAATACCATTCTACTTTTAAAGGTCGCGGCATGACCTTTAGCGAAGTGCGTCAATACCAATTTGGAGATGATGTACGGAATATAGACTGGAATGTAACCGCGCGCTATAACGAACCTTATATAAAAGTATTTGAGGAAGAACGCGAACTTACCATGATGCTAATGGTAGATGTTTCCGCTAGTAAATTGTTTGGTACCAAAAATAGTTTTAAAGATGAAATTGCAACAGAAATTGCCGCAACCCTAGCTTTTTCAGCAACCCAGAACAACGATAAAATTGGGCTTATTTTATTTACAGATCAAATTGAGTTATACATTCCGCCAAAAAAAGGACGCTTCCATGTTCTTAGAATTATTAGAGAATTATTAGAGTTTAAACCCAAAAGCAAACAAACTAATTTAGACGAAGCTTTAAAGTTTTTATCAAATGTGATGAAAAAGAAGGCAATTGTATTTTTGTTATCAGATTTTATTTCAGAAGATTACAAACAAACCTTAAAAATTGTATCAAACAAACACGATATTACTGGTATAAGAATTTATGACCAACACGAAGAAACCATTCCTAATTTAGGACTGGTACAAATGATTGACGAAGAATCTGGCGAACTCATGTTGGTAGATACTAGCTCAAAAAAAACAAGATATGCATACGCTAAATACTATCTTGAAAAAGTGAATTATTTTAAAGACAGTTTTGCCAAATCTGGCGCTGGGTCTTTAGATTGTCGGGTTGATGAAAGTTACGTTACCAAGTTGTTAGGATACTTTAAACGCAGAGGATAATCGAATTATATGCAGAAAAAATTCAGTCGTAATATTAAAATAATCAACAAAAATACGCCGCTAAAGTTGTTTTTGATGCTGGTGTTTCTGATGCATGGCAATTTATATTCGCAAGTAAAAACATCGGTAGATAGTACCAAAGTTAAAATTGGCGCACAAGTAAATTATACCATCGAAATTGAAGCCGATACCACACAACTAGTTGTTTTTCCAGAAACGCAAACCTTTTCACCATTAGAAGTCATTGAATTTTACGAAACAGATACCCTCAAAAACAATGATAAATACCGATTAATCAAAAAATATGGTTTAACACAGTTCGATTCGGGATGGTATCAAATTCCACGACAAAAAATTTTAATTGACGAACGCAGCGTTTTTTCCGATTCGATTTACGTCTATTTCCAAGATGTAGCGGTCGATACAACCAAGCAAAAGTTATTCGATATAAAACCCATTATTGAAGTTGATAAACCTAAAAGTAAAACCTGGCTTTATATTCTTATTGGTTTATTAATTGTCGCCTTAATCGCCGCTTTGCTGTATTGGTTTATCTGGCGCAAAAAACCACTTACCGAAGAAGAAAAAATTGCCCAATTACCGCCATTTGAACGCGCAAAAGTGGAGCTTCAAAAATTGGATAACAGCAAATTCCTCATTCAAGACCAAACTAAAGAATACTATTCCGAATTAACAAGAATTCTACGAAGCTTTATAGATGAAAAGGTTTATGACCGAGCTATGGAAAGCACCTCTGGCGAACTGGTCGAACATTTAGAAATGCTAACAGAAGCTAAGCAACTTAAAATAAGCAATGAAATCATTCAACAAATAAACACCATATTTCGAAGAGCCGATCTTGCCAAATTCGCAAAACAAGATCCCGATATGGAATCCGCTAAATCCGATTTAAACACAATCGATAAAGTTTTAGATGCCATCAACAAAGCCTTGCCGGAGCCGAGCGAAGAAGAAAAGCTCCTTAACGAGCAGTATCGTGAAGCTCAAGAGCGTAAAGCCAAACGCCGGAAAGTTATTTTAACCTCGGCCATTGTCGCCTTTCTACTAATTGCCACGGTTATAGGATTCGGAATTAAGTACGGCTTTGTGTATATGAAAGATGTAGTTATAGGAAAGGCCACTCTAGAATTACTAGAAGGTGAATGGGTAGATAGCGATTACGGAATGCCACCAATCTATATTTCAACACCCGAAGTTTTAAAGCGAATGGATGCTCCTGTTCCAGCAGAATTTAAAGACAAAATAAAAATGACAGCATTTGGTTATCAGCTCGAAGAAGAACTAACCATCGCAGTTACAACAACCAATTTAACTGAGCCACAAGAAAATTTAGATTTAAATGCAGCCATTGAAGGTAACTTACAAACTTTAGAATCTAGAGGCATTACAAATATTGTAACACTTAACGAAAAATTCACTACACCAAACGGAGCTGAAGGCATTAAAACATTCGGAACTTTAAGTGTGCCAAAAGAAAAGAAGGAAGGTTATATAGACGGAAATTATGTGATGCTAAGTTTTACAAGCAAAGATGTTATCATTCAGCAAATAGTCCTCGTATGGAAGGCGAATGATCGTTATGCCAACGAAATTGCTGAGCGAATTATCAATTCAGTTGAATTACAACCAAAATCGAAGTAGATGTTTGAAGGAATAGAATTTCTAAATAAGGAAATGTTTTGGTTATTGCTCATTCTGCCAATAGCCATCGTTTGGTATGTATTAAAGCACAAACAACAAACACCAGAAGTTAGATTATCAACTCTTAAAGGCTTCAAACTATCTAAATCTCTATTGCCAAAACTAAAGCATTTTCTTTTTGTCCTTAGGTTACTAGCTATAGGTTTAATAATAACCGCAATTGCAAGGCCTCAAACAGTAGATGTTAGCACCAAAACCAAAACCACCCAAGGTATCGACATCATGATTTCGGTGGATGTTTCGGCAAGTATGCTAGCTAAAGATTTAAAACCCAATAGACTCGAGGCTTTAAAAAGTGTAGCCTCCGACTTTGTGAAACGCCGTCCAAACGACCGAATTGGAATTGTGGAATATGCAGGTGAAAGTTACACCAAGACACCTCTAACCAGCGATAAAGGAATTATATTACGATCACTTTCCGAAATTCAATATACCGCAATAATTGAAGGAGGCACAGCCATAGGTATGGGATTAGCAACAGCCGTTAACCGACTTAAAGACAGCGAAGCTAAAAGTAAAATTATTATCCTATTAACCGATGGCGTAAATAATACAGGTGAAATTGACCCAGTAATTGCTACAGAGTTAGCCTTAGAATTTGATATAAAAGTTTATACCATTGGCGTCGGCACTAATGGTACAGCTTTATCGCCAGTAGCAGTGAGGCAAGATGGCTCTTTTGTCTACGAGCGCGTTCAAGTAGAAATAGATGATAAATTGCTTACTGAAATTGCCAATGCAAGTGGTGGAAAGTATTTTAGAGCAACCGACAATGAAAAACTTGCTGAGATTTACGATGAAATCAATCAACTTGAAACGACAGAAATCGAGGAAAGAAAATTTTATAATTACGAGGAAAAGTATAGACCGTTGGTTTTGCTAGCTGCACTTATGCTATTACTTGAATTTATATTACGACATACTATTTTTAGAAGTTTTGTTTAAATTAAAACTTCAAATTAATTTAAAACTATGTTTCAATTAGAACAAAAAATATGGATTATTGGATTTGTGGTGATACCAATATTGGTGCTCATATTTATTTTGGTAGCTGTTTGGAAAAGAAACCGTCAGAAAAAATTTGCGAGCCCCGAATTACTGGAAAAACTAAGTCCCAATAGATCCTTATTTAAATCTATATTAAAATTGACAATGCTGTGTCTGGCATTCGCGTTTCTTGTTGTTGCACTCATCAATCCAAAAATTGGAACCAAATTAGAAACCGTTCGTAGTGAAGGCGTTGATATCGTTTTTGCCGTCGATGTTTCCAAAAGTATGTTAGCCGAAGATATCGCACCCAACCGACTCGAAAAATCAAAGCAATTGGTGTCTCAAATCATCAATAATTTAGTAAGCGATCGCGTGGGAATTGTAGCCTACGCAGGCAAAGCTTTTCCGCAGTTACCGATTACAACAGATTATGCCGCGGCCAAATTGTTTCTGCAAGGCATGAATACCGATATGATTTCTTCTCAAGGAACGGCCATTAATGAAGCCATCGAACTAGCGCGAACCTTTTACGATGCAGAAGACCAAACCAGTAAAATTTTAATCATTATTTCAGACGGCGAAGATCACAGCGAAACCTCTGCCTCCGATGCTGCCAAAAATGCGCAAAATGATGGGATAAAAATTTTCACAGTAGGTGTTGGCGACGTAAAAGGCGGTCCGATTCCTATAAAACGCAATGGGATTGTTCTCAATTACAAAAAAGACCAGAACAACGAAACAGTTATTACCAAACTGGATGAGGATAATTTAAAAGCCATTGCCAGAAATGCCGACGGACAATACATTAACGGCAGTAGTACAGCGGCCGTTGTAAATTCACTAAAGGAAATTTTAGAAACCATCGAAAAAACAGAATTTGAATCGCAACAAGTTTCCGATTATAAAGACCAGTTTCAATGGTTTTTAGCCTTCGCAATTGCTGTGTTGTTTTTAGATATTTTCCTTTTAGAAAGAAAAACAGCATGGTTGCGAAAACTAAATTTGTTTAATGAGAATATTTAAAATGAAAGTTTTAAAATAGTTTTAACTATAAAATAATAAGCGTTTTATAAATTCGTACATAATTTAAGTACAAAAAAATGAAAAATCTAATCTTAGACAAATACAGGTTAATACTATGGATGGTTGCCCTTCCATGGCTTATATGTGCCCAAGAATTAGATGAAAAAGCATTACTTCAAAAACAAAATAAGGCACAACTCTTCGTAGCTGAAGGTAACGAAAGTTTTCAAAACGAAGATTTTATCACCGCAGAAATGGCTTACAGAAAAGCGATGTCTCAGCAATCAAATACCGTAGCGGCTTCTTATAATTTAGGTAATGGTTTCTATAAAGAAGGCAACTTTGATGAAGCACTTTATAGACACGAACAAGCTGCTAAAGATGCCACTTCCAAAACTGAAAAACACAAAGCATTTCATAATATTGGCAATATTTTAATGCAAAATCAATTGTGTAAGGAAGCTGTTGAAGCTTTTAAAAATGCCTTGCGTAACAATCCAAATGATGATGAAACACGTTATAATTTAGCCATGGCAAAGGAATGTGCCAAACACGAAAAGGAGCAAGACGAAAAGGATGACGAGGATAGCGATGATAAAAAAGACGAAAAAGACGAAAAGAATCAAGAACAACAAGACCAAGATAAAAAAGACGAACAAGGCGACGATAACGAAGATAAAAAAGATCAAGGCGACGAAGACAAACAAGATGGTAATGATAAAGAAGACGAAGAAGGAAAGCCTGATGAAGATAAAGATGAAAATGACAAGGGAGACGATAGCGATAAGCAGCAGCAGCAACCACAGCCAAGACCTAGTACGTTAAATGGTCAACAGATAAAAAATTTATTGGAAGCGCTTAACGATAAAGAATCTAAAGTTCAGGAAAAAATAAATGCCGAAAAGCAAAAAGGAGCAAAGGTAAAAAACGAAAAAGATTGGTAGCCCCAAACTTAATAGTTCATTGTTTTTATTGAAAATGAAGTTAGAACAACTATGAATTTTAAAAACCACATACTAATCATAGCGCTGCTATTTTCCACCTTGTTAGCGGCACAAGTTAAATTCGAAGCCAAACTTAGTAAGGCCAAGTTGGGTTTGAACGAACGTTTGCGCATCGACTTTGAGATGGATAAAGATGGCGATAATTTTGTGCCGCCAAGTTTTGCCGATTTTACGGTTGTAGGCGGTCCTAACACATCTGTTAGTAATACCTGGATTAACGGAAAACGTAGCTTTAAAAAAACCTATTCTTATTTTCTGGCACCCAAAAAAGTTGGAAAATTCACTATCAAACAAGGCACTATCGAAATTGATGGTGAAACTTACAAAACCTTTCCAATAACAGTTGAGGTTACGCCAGCAGTTGAACTTCCAACAGACCCGAACGACCCAAATTATGTGGCGTCTCAAAACATTCATTTGGTTGCAGAGGTTTCTAAAGCCAACCCTTATTTAAATGAACCCATAACTGTAACATACAAATTGTATGTGTCTCGAGAAACTGGCGTGAGCAATATACGTGAGATTGACAATCCAAAATTTTCTGATTTTTGGAGCCAAAATATTCCTACAAATGGATTACCTGTGCAAAATGGACAGTTCAATGGCGAAGATTACAGATATGTAATTTGGAGAAGAACGGTGTTATATCCTCAAAAATCTGGGGAATTAAAAATTGAACCCTTAAGCTTAGATGTAACCGTTGAGGTACCTAGTAACAGACGCGATTTTTTCGGAGGTCCATTAATGACCCAAGTTAATAAAACGGTTTCAGCAGGTGCGAGAACTATCAAAGTAAAACCCTTACCCGAGCAAGGAAAACCTGCTAATTTTGGTGGTGCTGTTGGAGAATTTGATTTGATTGTTTCAACTTCAAAAAAGGAACTAAAAGCTACGGAATCCTTACAACTAACAGTTGAAGTTTCTGGTAAAGGAAACATGAAATTATTTGAATTACCAAAACCAAATATACCTAGTGCCTTAGAAGTTTACGATCCTGTAAAAGATGATAAAGTGAGTACCAGAATTGATGGTATGTACGGCGCAAGAATAGAAAATTATACAATTGTTCCACAATTTAAAGGTAAATACCCCATTCCTGGAATTTCCTTTTCCTATTTCGACCTTAAAACAGAACAATACAAAACCATTACCTCTAACGAAATGGTGATTGATGTTTTAGACGACCCAATGAATCCTGTGGCTAGCAATGCCAACCCCGCTAACATTAAACAGGCTATTGTTGCAAATGCTGAGGCTTTTGCTTACATCAAATCACAAACAAATCTACGGCCGAAAGACGGCTCATATTTCTTTAAATCTACAGCATTTTGGACGTCCTTATTAGCACCGCTATTAGCAATTCCATTGGCGTTGATAGTACGCAGAAGACGAGAATCATATCTATCTGACGAAGTTGGAATGCGAATGCGTGCTCAGGATAAGCTGGCTAAGAAATATTTGGGAGAAGCCAAAAAATCGCTTGGGCAAAAAGAATTATTTTATGTTGCCTTAGAAAGAGCACTTCACAATTTCTTAAAAGCCAAACTTCATATTGAGACCAGTGAATTCAGCAAAGATAAAATAGAAGAATTACTCAGTAAAAGACAAGTTAGTCAGGAATCAGTTTCTGAGTTTATAACACTGCTAGAAAGTTGCGAATTGGCAAGATATTCTCCAGCGACCGATGTAACCATGCAACAAGATTATAACAATAGCGCAACGGCAATTGCCGCCATTGATAAACAATTAAGGTGAGATGATGAAGGTTCTAAAATATTTTTCAATTATCGTATTCATTGCCTATTTATCCCTTGAACCATCAATTTTTGCTCAAAACAACACTAAATTTCAAGAGGCCAACGAATTGTATGGTAAAGGCGAGTTTGAATTTGCTATTGATGCATACCAAAGCATCTTAGAAACTGGTGAACACTCAGCTGAGTTATATTTTAACTTGGCAAATTCTCATTATAAATTGAATAATGTCGCCCCGAGCATTTATTATTACGAAAAAGCGTTGCAGCTTAACCCAATGGATAAGGATATTCATAACAATTTAGCATTCGCTCAAAAAATGACAATCGATGCTATTGAAGAAGTTCCAGAAGTTGGATTTGATAAACTTTATAAAAATTGGGTCAATGCTTATAGTTTTGATAGTTGGTCGCGATTGGCGATAGCATTTAGCGTTGCCTTCGTTATATTATTTTTAATCTACTATTTTTCTCATAGTTCGGTTAAAAAGCGATTGACATTTGTTTTAGGATTTATATCTGTTTTTGCTTCAGTCGTTACACTTTTTATGGCTTTTCAAAAATTCGAGTTTGATCAAAAAAATATTTCTGCTGTTGTTTTCGATAAGTCAGTAGATATTAAAAGTGAACCCAACAATGCAAGCTCCAATTTATTCAAGCTCCACGAGGGCACTAAATTACAGGTTCTAGACAGTGTATCTAATTGGCACCGCATCGAGTTACCAGATGGATTAACGGGTTGGATTCCCTCAAAAGCTATTAAACTGTTATAAATACCATAACTTATGGTATTAAAACTTTTAAATTTCCCCACAAATGTTATCTTTGAATTTCTAAAATAAATTGATGTATAAGTCTAGAGTTTCAATCATCCTTTCTATAGTGTTTGTGCTGTTTTTGTCGGCACCAACTATAATTATGGTTTTTGATGTACCAGCCGACACCTCTGTTTTTTTTAGTGTTACTGAAGAAGAAAATGAGAGTAGCAATGTTTCTAAGCAAATTCAGGCGCATATTACTCTGAATCATAAGCCTCCGTTCGATGTTGAGTTTAGTAGTAAAAAGGCATCGAATTTTTATTTGGTGGGTAGCAGATCTTCATTATCGCTTCAAACTTTTTCTCCACCACCAGAACAACAAGTATAATTTCCAGACTATTAAACCGACCCTTTAGGTCTTCTATTGTTTAACTTCTCCTTGCTTTCAGCTTTAGAGAAAAATTATATTTTTATGTTCAAACATTTAAAAAATGACATTCCTGCGAGTGTTGTAGTGTTTTTTGTAGCTTTACCACTTTGTCTAGGAATAGCTTTAGCCAGCGGGGCGCCACTGTTTTCAGGCGTAATTGCTGGAATTGTTGGAGGTATTGTGGTAGGAGCAATGAGTGGATCAAATCTGGGAGTTAGTGGCCCAGCAGCTGGACTAGCTGCCATCGTTTTAACATCTATCGCCACACTTGGTAATTATGAGAACTTTCTTGTTGCAGTAGTTTTAGCGGGTGTTTTACAACTTATTTTTGGGTTTTTAAAAGCTGGAGTTATTGGCTATTACTTTCCATCATCTGTTATTAAAGGAATGCTTACTGGGATTGGTATTATCATAATTCTTAAACAAATACCACATTTTTTAGGTTATGATGCCGATCCAGAAGGCGATTTTGGATTCTTTCAAATAGATGGTGAGAATAGTATTTCGGAAATTTTTGTCGCATTAGATTATGTACAATGGGGCTCTACCTTAATTGGTTTTTTAGGCCTTATGCTTATTATATTTTGGGATAATGTTCTGGCAAAAAAGAACAAGATATTTAAGGTAATCCAAGGGCCATTTATTGCTGTAGTGTTGGGTGTTGTTTTTTATTTAGTCACCAAAACAAACGAAACCTTAGGAATAGATGCTTCACACCTCGTGAGTGTGCCGATACCTGAGGACGCAACGTCGTTTATTAAACAATTCACCCTGCCAAATTTTAAAGCCATTCTAAATACGGATATATGGATTATTGCTTTTACCATTGCATTAGTAGCAAGTATTGAGACTTTATTAAGTGTAGAAGCAACGGATAAATTAGACCCCGCAAAAAACGTAACGCCAACCAATAGAGAACTTATTGCGCAAGGTACAGGAAACGTTCTATCTGGTCTTATAGGCGGATTGCCAATTACACAAGTAATTGTCCGCAGCTCTGCTAATATTCAATCAGGTGGAAAAACTAAGTTGTCTGCTATTATACACGGATTTTTATTATTGATATCGGTAATTCTTATCCCTCGAATTTTAAATATGATTCCATTATCGGTGTTGGCAGCAGTACTTTTAGTAGTAGGTTATAAATTAGCCAAACCAGCACTATTTAAAACTATGTGGCAATTAGGTTGGAAACAATTTGTACCTTTTATTATTACCATTTTAGGGATTGTATTCAAAGACCTTTTGTTTGGTGTTGGTTTAGGGCTTTTTGTAGGAATTCTAATAATTTTGGTTAAAAGTTACCAAAACTCACACTTTTTACATAAAGAAGGTGACGACATTCCAGATGGCCACTTAAAAATGACACTGGCAGAAGAAGTAACATTTATAAATAAGGGAGCCATTTTGAAAGAGCTTGATAGTATTCCAGAAAATTACACCTTAGAATTAGATGTAAGGCGTACCCGATATCTAGACTACGATGTTGTTGAAATATTAGAAGACTTCGCTATTAAAGCAAAAAACAAAAACATTAACATAACGCTAATTTCGGATTTAGGAGTTATTGAAAATCCTGTCAGTTTTATGGAGTTTTTCGTATTACGACCTAAAACATTTTAATTACAATAAATAAAAACAAA
>NZ_DAISXK010000005.1:99139-101672 GCF_036825875.1 Paucihalobacter sp.
AAAAACAAAATAGTAAAATTGAATATCATGAAAGCACACACAAGAGAAACACAAGCAACGTTAACACCCCTAAAGGCATTACAATATTTAAAAGAGGGCAATGTTAGATTTCAAAATAATTTAAAAGCTAACCGAAACCTGCTAGAGCAAGTAAACGACACCAGTGAGGGTCAATTTCCTTTCGCAACTATTTTGAGCTGTATTGATTCTCGAGTCTCTGCGGAATTGGTTTTTGATCAAGGTTTAGGCGATATTTTCAGCGTTAGAATAGCTGGGAATTTTGTTAATGAAGATATTCTAGGAAGTATGGAGTTTGCCTGTAAATTGGCAGGAACAAAACTTATTGTTGTTTTAGGGCACACAAGTTGTGGCGCAATAAAGGGAGCTTGCGACCATGCCGAAATGGGCAATCTAACCAAATTAATACAAAAAATTACACCAGCTGTTAATGCGGTTACAGAACCCACTGATGAAAGCTTAAGAACTTCAAAAAATTTGGAATTTGTAGACGAAGTTGCCAAGAAAAATGTCTTGTTAACTATAGAACGAATCCGTAAAGAAAGCCCAATACTACAAGAAATGGAAGTAATGGGTGAGATTAAGATAGTTGGAGCCATGTACGATATAGGTACAGGGATGGTTGATTTTTACTAAATTGTACATCTATCCAATCTTAGGAAAAAATCAACTGATTTAATCAACTGAATAAAAACATACACTATAAATTCGAGAAACCTGCTAATCTAAAGATTAGCAGGTTTTTTATTCTTCGGTTTCGTCTGTTTTCTCTGTTTTAAAAGTGTCATTCAACATATTAAAATTTTCCACATCCAGTATTTTTGGAAATAATAAGGTCGCAAAACCCTTAACAGGCGCGTATAATGAACTCTGTTCAATGGCTTCGTCATCCATAAATACATTACTTTCCATGCGGTCAATTACCGTTAATATTACACTTAAAATTAAAGCAATTTTAAGAAACCCAAACACAGCACCAGCTATTTTGTTTAATAATCCCAGAGCAGCAAAATTTGCCAA
This sequence comes from Paucihalobacter sp., assembly GCF_036825875.1. NCBI lineage: Bacteria > Pseudomonadati > Bacteroidota > Flavobacteriia > Flavobacteriales > Flavobacteriaceae > Paucihalobacter > Paucihalobacter sp. The sequence goes on from NZ_DAISXK010000005.1 coordinate 100,178, forward strand.
CTTGGTGAGCGCTTTTCCAGCTAAACTAATAACAAATACAATAATGGCAAAAGTAATGGCGAAAGCAGTGAGGTTGATGTATTGTTCTTCCCAATCCACTTTAGAAGCTAAGTATTCAGCGGCGTAATTGCTAAAGTGAATGGCGCCATAAATGCCAACCACCAAAGCTAAAAGCGATGCAATTTCAACAAATAATCCTTTCATAAAACCGCGTACCAAACCAAAAGCTAATAGCACACCCAATACAATGTCAATAACACTCATAATCTATTATTTTAAGTAAATATAACCTAACTTTGCCAATCCATAAACCCAAAAAGCAGGCTTTTTAGTATGTCAAGAGACGAAGAATTAAAAATAAGATGGCAGGAATTAGTTACCAAACTATCCAATAAATTTGCCGATGGAGAGCAACTGGATTTAGATGCTATTATTTATTTAATTGGGGTTCAAGAGTTGCAACAACCACACCGTGAATATAAAAAAGACCACAAATTAGACCTCATGCATATAGCTATCTGTCGCGTTTTAGAACCTTACGGATACTACAAATTTAGCTATATAGACGACGAAGGTTGGCCACATTATCAGGTAACAGAACAATTGCCGTTTTTAAAAGCTGGTGAGCAAAGTATTCTAATGAAAGAAGCCATCGTTAACTACTTTTTAGAAAATCAATATATAAACTAATAATTTGGGCATTGCCCTAAACTCCAAAAAGTCGAGGGTAGTGCTTTCTTCCCAACATTTGACGAGTACAACAATTGCTGAATCACTTACATAGGTTTCGTAAAAAAAACTAAATTTGCAATCCATTTAGGAAGTTAGGGTTCTTAAAAACATTATTGAACGGTTATGATAGATCAAATTAAAGAACATATTGCCAAAGCCGAAAGCTTTCAATCTACTTCAAATGAAGCTATTGAGGCATTTCGTATAGAGTATTTAGGAAAAAAAGGGTTATTGAATCAATTTTTTGCTGCTTTCAAAAATGTTCCTAATGAACAAAAGAAGGAATTTGGCCAAACCGTCAACACACTCAAAAAAACAGCTGAAGAAAAAGTAAGTAGCCTGAAAGCTGCCATCGAGAACCAGCAGGAAGTTAAAGGTGTTTATGGCGATTTATCTCGCCCAGGTGAACCTATTGCCATCGGTGCGCGTCATCCTATTTCAATCGTAAAAAATCAAATCATCGATATATTTTCTAGAATTGGTTTTAATGTGAGTGAAGGTCCAGAAATTGAAGATGATTGGCATAATTTCACGGCTTTAAACTTACCCGAATACCATCCGGCACGCGATATGCAGGATACTTTTTTTATTCAAACCAATCCAGATATTTTGCTACGCACGCACACCAGCTCTGTTCAAGTGCGTTATATGGAAAGCAACAAACCACCCATTAGAACCATTTCACCAGGACGCGTGTATCGCAACGAAGCTATTTCGGCGCGTTCGCATTGTTTTTTCCATCAGGTAGAAGGTTTGTATATTG
>NZ_DAISXK010000006.1:0-98549 GCF_036825875.1 Paucihalobacter sp.
GTGTCAATACAAACTGTTGTTTTACCAGTTTGACGGTCGCCAATTACCAACTCACGTTGTCCACGACCTACAGGAATCATAGCATCAATTGCTTTAATGCCCGTTTGAAGCGGTTCCGTTACAGGCTCACGGAAAATTACACCAGGTGCTTTACGCTCTAGTGGCATTTCGTAAGTGGTTCCTTCAATAGCACCTTTACCGTCAATTGGACTTCCTAAAGTATCTACCACACGTCCAACAATACCTTCACCAACATTGATAGAGGCAATTCTTTCGGTTCGTTTTACAGTAGATCCTTCTTTTATTAATTTTGAATGACCTAACAATACGATACCCACATTGTCTTGTTCTAGGTTAAGAACGATGCCTTCTAAACCGCCTTCAAATTCCACTAATTCGCCGTATTGTGCATTTGAAAGTCCGTAGGCTCTAACAATACCATCGCCAACGGTAAGTACTGTTCCAACCTCATCTAACGAAGCGCTCGATTCAAAACCTGAAAGTTGTTGTTTTAAAATTGCTGAAATTTCAGCTGGTTTTACTTCTGCCATCTTAATATATTTATGTAGATAACTATTATTTTAATTTAATGTCAATTCTCGTTTTAGCTTAGCAAGCTGATTGGCTATACTAGCATTGTACTCAACATCTCCAACGCGTAAGACAAAACCACCAATGATGTTTTCGTCTATAACATTTTCAATTATCACCTTATTAGGTGTTAAGGTTTTTACTTTGGCTAATACTTTAGCCTCGAGTTCTGGTGTAAGAGCGGTTGCTGTTGTAACAGTAACTTGCTCTAAACCTATTTTTTTATTGTATTGTTTGTTGTAAGCTATTGCGATGTGCGACAGGATTGGGATGCGATTATTTGTAAATAACAAATCAAACAAGCTTGTGGTTTGTGCACTTACATCTTTAAAAACAAGCTTTATCACCGCTTGTTTATCAGACGCATTTACTACAGGACTTAAAAGCGTTTCTCTTAAGTCGTGACTCTTTTCTATAGTAGCAGCAATAAGCGTCATATCATTATGAACTGCTTCTGCCAAACCTTTGTCGGAAGCTAATGATAAAAGTGCTTTTGCATAGCGTGCTGCTGCTCTTGATCCTGACATGTATTAATTAATTTAGTTTTGCGTCGCTCAACATTGATTCTACCAACGACATTTGTTTTTCTTTATTAGCTAACTCGGCACGGACAACCTTTTCTGCGATTTCAATTGAAAGGCTGGCCACTTGATTTCTAAGTTCGGCCATAGCCGCTTTTTTCTCACCAATAATTGCAGCCTGTGCTTGGGCAATCATATTGTTGGCTTGCACTTGTGCTTCTTCTTTCGCGTCAGCTATAAGTTTATTTTTTATCTCTCTTGCTTCTTTGAGCATTGATTCGCGTTCGGCACGGGCTTCTTTTAGAATGCGTTCGTTGTCGGCTTGGAGGTTTTCCATTTCTCTACGTGCATCTTCAGCAGAGGCCAAGGCGCTTTTAATGCCTTCTTCTCTTTCGCTAACGGCGCCAAGAATTGGTTTCCATGCAAATTTTCTTAGTATTAGCAACAACACTAAAAAAGTAATCGCACTCCAAAACACTAAGCCGAGACCAGGAGTTATTAAATCCATTTCTTTGTTTTTTTTTAATTAAATTTTATTAAAAACACAGAAGCAACCAACCGTTACTTCTGTGTTCATTTAGATAATTATCCTTGTAATAAGGCCACTACCACGCCAAATAATGCAACCGCCTCAACGAAAGCTGCAAGAATAAGCGCAGAAGTTTGAATCTTACCTTGGATTTCAGGCTGGCGAGCCATGGCATCCATTGCTGAACCACCAATACGTCCAATACCCATCCCAGCTCCAATCACTGCGATACCAGCTCCTAAAGCTGCAATTCCTGTAATAGTCATAATATAAAATTTAAATTAATTAATGATGCTCTTCTTGCGTTGCCATACCAATATAAAGGGCTGACAATATTGTAAATATATAGGCTTGAATTGCTGTAACAACAATTTCTATAATAATAATAAATAATGAAAATAAAACTGATACCGGTGAAACCCATACAGTTTCAAAAATGAAAATCAACGACATTAATGCCAAAACAATAATGTGCCCTGCAGTGATATTGGCGAACAAACGAATCATTAGTGAAATTGGTTTTACAAACATCCCAACGATTTCAATAGGCATCAAAAATATTTTCATCGGAACAGGCACACCTGGCATCCAGAAAATATGTTTCCAATAATTTTTATTACCGCTAAATGTTGTAATCACAAATGTAAACAAAGCCATGGTCATGGTGAATGCAATATTACCACTCAAGTTCGCACCATTTAAAATTGGAATAAGTCCAAAAATGTTATTAATCCAAATAAAAAAGAATATGGTGAGTAAAAAAGGCATAAAGCGATGGTATTTATGCTCACCTATCATTGGTTTGGCGATTTCGTCTCTAACGAACAGCACCAATGGCTCTATAAAGCCAGCAATACCTTTTGGAAGTTTACTGTTGTTATTTTTATATTTTTTTGCTGTGGTGATGAAAATTAATAAAAGAACTAATACAGAAACCCACATCATAAATACGTTTCGGGTAATCGAAAAATCTAACGGCTTACCTGCGTTTAACGGATGATGCTCTTCATCAAAACTCAATGCTGTTTCTCCTTCGTTTAATTGGTAAATTTTTTCGTGAAAATTAACGAACTTGTTACCGTTCTTTTCAACCACAACTTTACCATTGTAATCATGATGAAATTCTGAAGACATAAACGTTGTTAAACCATTGTCGGACCATAAAATGATTGGGAGTGGAATAGTGACATGCGATTCATTTTCTTTACCTTCATTTAAGGTAAGAATATGCATTCCGTAAGCATCTTTCACGTGATGCATGATCATCTCTTTAGGATCAAACTTTTCACTCTCCTTTTCATCTGAGCTTTCTAAAGCAAAAGTTGCTGTGGAAAAAACCATGAAAAAGGCCAATAAAAATAAATGTTTTAAGGTGTTTAACGCCATTATATTTTGATTAAAAATACCTCGTTTTAAATTCGCTGCAAATGTACATACATAAAATGAATTGACAAACATATATTTTCGCATTGTTTTAGGTTGAAAAAAGGGGTGTTGTTTTTACTTTTTCTGAAGAAATTTTGTCACGTAAAACACTTCCAAAAACAAATAGATAAAATAAGGAATAAAGAAATTGAAAACGTCTGGTTGTTTCCTGACGAAATCCGAAAGTAATAACGGTAATAAAAACAATATTGCTAAAATCATTTTAATAATAGTGATACCCATAAATAAGGTGAAAATTTCGGTTTTACCATTAGAATATCGATAGTTAATAATGGTATAAATAACCATTGCAACCAAAATGTGAAAAATATAAATATGCCAAAGTGGAAAAAATAAAAAAACCGAACTGGCAAAATAATGCAGTATATATTGATGAACCGTAAAAAGCAAAACTGAAATTGAAATTATTTGAAGAAGAAAGCTTAACTGGCGTTTTTTAAAGTCGGGATTCATTTCAGATATTTGAGTTGCAATTGCAAAAATACAATTTATAGATAACGAATCTCAAATAAACGCATTTCACATACTAACTCTTGCCATAATATTATAAGCTTATAATTTATTGAACCGGTAATTATTTCAATATTATTTATACTTTTTACCCAGAGGTCTTAACTTAAATTTCGGATATGGTTCTATAAAATGATTTACGATATTTATTTACCCCCTTTTGCAGAGAATCGTAAATTATGATGAATTAATTGAAAAACAGATATAAGCTTTTGCAATTCTTTTTAAAACTGAATTGTTGTCATAATAATTCAACTGATATACTTACTTTAATTGAATTTTACTACTTTCATTTATTGAGATGCAATTACAAAGTCTCTTTATGTTTCCACAACCATTTAATCTACAATTAAAATTTTATCAGTTATCAATATTTGATTGTCACAAGACATTTTAATGAAATACAATCCGGCAGGCAAATGATCCCGATTTAAAAGAGTTGTGTGTCCTGAAATGTTTTTTGTTTCCTTCACAATTTGCCCAGCAGAATTGTAAAGTGTCAATGTTGCATTATTTAATTCACTTTTTGTGATTAATGTAGCAACATCGCTAAATGGATTGGGATATAGAATGAACTTTTTAGTATCGTTTGTCAACTCATTTATTCCTAAATTATCTTCTGTAAAAATACGCGCGATATTGTTTCTGGTTGTACCGTTATAAGAAATAAAAGCACCTCCAATAAATATTTTTTCATCGTTTTGAATGGAAATAGTAAAAACCCAGTTTATAGCACCGGTATTACTTGTTCCAGTACCAGGGTCAAATAAATTATCTAGACTGCCGTCTGAATTAAGTCGTGCAATACGGCTTCTTGAAATTCCATTAAAAGAAGTAAAAGGTCCGCCAATAATAATTTTGTCGTCACTTTGAATAAGTGTTCTATAAACCCAATCGTTAGATCCTGTTCCAGGAACAAAATCATTATCAAGGCCACCATCAGAATTAAGACGTACGATACGGTTTCTTTCAATTCCGTTAAAAGAGGTGAATTCTCCTCCAAGGATAATTTTCCCATCACTTTGAATAGAGCACGAATAAATCCATGCATTCGCCCCAATACCAGGGTTAAAAGAATCATCTACGCTACCATCTGAATTTAGTCTTACAACCCTGTTTCTTGATATTCCATTAAAAATAGTGAAACCTCCTACCACAATTATCTTTCCATCATTTTGAACAGAGATTGTCTCCACTGGAAAATTCGCTGCTAATCCAGGGTCAAAAGTATCGTCAAGACTTCCATCTTCATTAATTCTCGCAATTCGGTTTATTGCTGTCCCATTGAATGATGTAAATTGCCCTCCAATAAGAATTTTTCCATCGTTTTGAATAGTAAGTGCGAAGACTGGTAAATTTGCACCTGTTCCTAAATTAAAGGAAGTGTCAAGGCTTGCGTCTGAATTTAAACGTGCAATGCGGTTTATTGCCGTTCCGTTATATAAAGTAAAATATCCAGCAATAAGAATTTTTCCATCGCTTTGCGTTGCTATCATCTGAACTCTATTATTCGCACCAGTTCCCACATCAAAATCAGCATCAAGACTTCCGTCCGCGTTAAGTCGTGCAAGTCGGTTTGATGCCGTTCCGCTATAAGAAGTAAAATCTCCGCCAATAAGAATTTTTCCATCGCTTTGAATCGCGTTGCTCCATACCCAATTATTAGCTCCTGTCCCGGGATCGAAGGAAGTATCAAGACTTCCGGGTTGACCAAGACTCAAAATTGGCAATAGACATAACAGTAATTTTCTATTCATCTTTTAATAATTTTTTATAGTTATATATCTTATCGGATGAAAATGAAAATGTCATCATGCTGCTTTGAGAATTTCAAATCACACAATACAAGCAAATTGCCCAGGATACAATAAAATTTATCAAAAAAGAGGTGAAATATCAGATTTGGTCAATAAAATGAACTTAAGAGAGACCTATATATTTTGAAGAAGTGTTTGGTTTTTAGCAACAATTTTTAAAGAACGGTCTTTTAAAATATCAACTTTTAAAAAAAATAATAAAGAAAAATGCGTGTTAATTATTGCAGTGTTATACAATTATCAAACAACAAATTGAAATAAGCAATTTTAAGCTGTTTTTTCGGAACCTGAATTCGTAGTTTGTTTTAAATTCTCATTATTTAAGGCCTTCACAGCACCTTTCATGCTACACGTAGCGTTAAAGGTTGCGCCGGGATCTACCGCAAGCTTGCTAACGATAACTTCACCTTCAATATGCGCAGTGGATTTTAACGAAAGTGTCCCCGAAAGGATTAGCTTCCCAGAAAATTTACCTTCAAAATCGACTGTATCGCCTTCTAAAGTGCCTTTTATAAATCCGCTTTTCCCTACTACAATTTTTCCGTTCGTTTTGATATTGCCTTCAATTTTACCATCTATTCTAAATGGTCCTTCGCTAACAATATCACCGATTATTGTGGTTCCTTCAGCAATTATGTTTTGTTGAGTGGTTACTTCCATGGCTGTTGGTTTTTTTGAATTAGAGGAAAACATGTATTAAAATCTTATAATTAAGGTAATTCTAAATAAGCATTCAGGTTTTTATGTCGTTGCAAAATGGCGTAGTTCTCTGAGGAGATGGCAAAATATGGTTTGGTTATTTTCTGCTTTTCCTTTTTATCATCATTTAAAATTTGTGTAAACCCTTTTGCGCCATTTATACTTTTTAAACCATGTACTACCACAAAGGTAGTGTTTCTGTTGTAAACGTCTTTTGAAGTGGTAAGATTGTAGTAATTGATTCCCGCGACCTTTTTGTCTAACAAGGCCATAAAATCTTCGATTTCTTGGTCTGCGGCATTTTCAATTTGATAAACAACATAAAAATTGGTGGCTTCTTCTTCGTTTTTCCATTCCTTTTTTTCAAGTATTGGAATGGCAGTTTGCATGAGTGTAGCAGCGCGCTTGCCTTCATCGGTGTTTGGATAATTTAGTGCCACATAATTCACGCCTTCTTTATATGCTTCAAATCCTTCTAATCGGCCTTTTGCTGCTGATTTTAGAATTTCAAATTTTGGCACCATGTCGCCACCGTCAAAATCAAAAGTCGCCTTTTCGCACTTGGTAATTACCTCGGCATATTTTTGATCATTAAACAAGGTGTATAAATTTTCGTAAACGTTCTCTGGACTATTTTCGTCAATACCTAAGGCTGCACGTGGATTTCTTAATAATTCAGCATATCTAGAGTCTGGGTATTTAGATAAAATATCGGCCTTCGCAATAGCAGCTTCATCAGTTAAATTAAGCTCTTCGTAAATCTTGAACAGGTTATACTTGGCTGGTAAGACTAAACGTTCCTCTGGATTGTTTTCAAGTAATTGTTGAAGTTTATTTTTAGCAAGCAAATTTTCTTTAAACTTTTCCTTATAAATAATGCCTAGTTGGTAGTAGGCAAAATTACGGTCTTTAGCAATACTGTCTATTTCTCGTTCTTCTGAAGGGATTTTAGACAAGTAAAAATTCACATCGTAACGCTCTTCATCAGTTGCGCTCGCGGCCAGTTCGTCTTCAGCAGAAATACTGCTAGCTGCTCCGCCGCCTTTAGTTGATAAACGCCAATTGTCTTCTAGACTTCGTTCTCCCCAAATTTTTAAAAATTCATTTTTTCCGAAGGCAACCGAAGTTTGATTATAGAAGTAAAAGCTGCTTTCTTGTTTTTCTGTATCTACAGCTGCTCTGCCTTGAGGTGCTCCGGCTATAGATTGGGTAATTCCTGTATTATCGCGTTTAGAAGCTTCTTGTTCCCTTTTTAAGGCTTCATCTTTTTGCTTGATTTTCTCAACCATTTCGGTGAATAAAGCAAGTCTATCGGCTTCCGAAAGTGAAACGAGATTCAAAATACTATCGTTGCGTTGGGCTATGTCTTCATAAAAAATTACATCCTCTAAATTATCTCTTTTGCGTTTAAAAAGTCTATGAATTCTTGTATTGGGTTCATAATTTGCTAAGGTACTATCGTAATAAGCGCCAGCTATTTTATATTGTGAACGATCAAAATTCATGTCGCCTAGTATGCTGTAATCTAAAGCTTTTAACTTTTGCTCGGTAGTAGGTGACCTTAAGGATTTGTTATAATAAACTTCCGCTATCGAATCAGATTCAATGTTTTGGTAGTATTGAGCAATTTGATAATATATTTTACCAAGAAACGGACGGTTTTCGCGGTTTTCTTCAAGGTCTTCAATATATTCCTGAAATTCTAAACGGTTATAATTGTCCAAATCCGTGAGTCGAATTTTAGATAAATGGGCGTTGATATAAAATGGTCTAGGAATTTTTCGGTGCATTTCTATGATTCTATCATAGTTAACATTGGCACTGTCTATTTGCTCAAATTCTTCATATAACTGAGCCGAAATATAATAATACCGCGCCCTTTCGTTGTGACTCTTTGTGTTACTTAATGCGATTTTTAATTGCTCTAATGCCAATTCTTTAGCATCCATATTCATGTAGGCCTGAGCCATAATGGCGGTGGCGTCTGCTAGATCTTGTTGACTTAATGGCTCTTCGTCAATAAGTTGCTTTAGGTTTTTAATAGCCAGTTCGTTATTGTCTAACCTAATATTAGTTTTTTCACGCCATACTTTGGCTGTATTAATTTTATCGCTGGTTGGATATTTAAAAAGAATATAATTAAATGCTTCTAACGCTGGAATAAAACGCTGGTCGTAATATCTGGCTTGTCCCAAAAGCAAATAAGCTTCATCAATTTGAGGATTTTTTTCTTTGCCTTTAATTACCATATCGTGCGTTTGCACGGCTTTAATGGCTTTTTCTTCGGCACGTTCAAAGTCGGCATTTTTAGATTCGCCTGGTTTTTGAATTTCGTCGGTAACTTGCATGCGTTCCACTGGTAAAATCTCCCAGAAATTTTCGGAATAGGCGTCGTTTACACCGTCAATACCTGCTTGTAGCGCAATGTTTCCATTATAAAGCACATTGTATTTCGTTCCCATGGCATGAAAGTTACGGTTAAGCCATTTGTCTTTTTTACGAGAGCAACTTTGCACCGCCAAAATAAGAGACAAACAACACAATATGAGTTTTAATGATGATTTCAATGTAGATATTAATTGGTGTTTATATAACTAAAAGTAACCTGTTTTAGTATGTTTTGCTGTAAAAATAAGCATCTTTTTCAATTATGACTTGAAAAATTCAATTTACAGATTAACATTTACACCTTAAATCAATTAAAAAACCCCAAAAACTACTCCAATTCAACGGCTGAAGCGCCAGAAAAATGTGCTTCCAAATCTTTTAATGTAGCCTCGTTGGTTTCGAGGTCTTTAACTACTTCACCTTTTTCAAGCACAACAATTCTTTCGCAAACATCTGTAACATGAAGCAGATCATGGCTAGACACTAAAACTGTTACACCTTGTTTTTGAGCTAAATCTTTAATAATGCCTTTAAGTCTAATTTGGGTTGTTGGATCTAAATTTGCAAAAGGTTCATCTAGAATAATTATCTCAGGATTTCCAATAAGTGCCGCTACAATACCAACTTTTTTCTGGTTCCCTTTACTTAAATCTCGTAAGTATTTCTTCTGATTTAATATTTCACCATGAAAAAAATCTTCAAATTTTGAAATAGTTGCATCCACGTCGGCTTTGTTTTGACCTCTTAAATCGCCGATGAAATAAAAATATTCTTCAGGAGTTAGGTATCCAATTAAAAAGCTTTCATCGATAAATGCCGATGTGAATGGTTTCCAATCTTCACTTTCTGAAACCACAATTTCGTTGGAAGTTATACTACCGGTTGTTGGTTTAATTAAGTCTAAAAGCAATGAGAAATAAGTGGTTTTTCCTGCGCCATTGTTACCAACCAAACCAAAGCTTTGACCCTTTGGGATTTCTAATTGGTCTATTTTTAAAACGGTTGTGCCGTTATATGATTTTGAAAGGTTTGTGGTTGAAATCATAATTTGTGGTATTAATTTTCTTGACTAAATGCATTAATCATAACGTGTTTTGAATTGATATATCGTTGGGTTATATATTTCATCAATTTTTTGTGAAATACTAAGCCTAAAACCCCCAATAAAATTAGCACAGCAATACCGGCTTCAAAATTAATCAGCAAATAAAACAGTGCAAATATCAACACGGGCAGTATCATTAACGGAATTCCAATAATCCACTGTACCGCGCCAGTGCCTTGATAATTAAATGCTGCGCGCTGATTAAGGTCTATTTTTTTTCGGTTAAAAGAACCCCCATAAAGCATCACATGTGTGTTAACACCAATATTGTAAATAGCAGCCGCAAAATGTGCCACTAAAATTTTCCAACCAAAAAATACATAGGGAATGCTTAACACAAACATTACGATTACACTCAAAGACATCAGCACAAACTTAGAGCGTAGGTACTGCTCGTATTTTATATTCTGACTCATCAGCAATTTGTAATATCCGCTGTCCCAAGCTGGAATAAACTGGCCGAAGTTGATTAAAAATATGCCCGTAACAAAAATGCCTATAAAGGGGAAAATGTAAACCATGTCTGCATACATTGGTTGAGGATAAAAAAACAAACCGTACAAAAGCCCAACCACCATTAATAAGGCTGAAGACTTAGTGCGTTTGTTTCGCCAAATTAGTTTTAAATCGAGCTGCATAAAGGGTGCAATATCTCCAAAGCGTTCGGTCCATGCTAGGTTTGCCGCATTAACTTCTTGCACTTTTGATTTTAATGAACTATCTAAATACAGTTTTTGCCTAAGGATTTTAAAATTGAAGTTATATACCAATATCAAACAGGCCAATAACACTAAAATAAAAATTGGATTGTTAGCCAAATAGATGATACCGCTTCCAATAATGCTAGTAAATGAGATGATGTTGAAGTAATTGAGCCCAAACAACAAGCTTAAAAGCACTACTATTGGTAAAAACGACAATTCAGATTCTGCCGAATAGCTTTCTATAATAAAATTGATAAAGTTTATAGTTAACGAAATTAACAGTAAGATTACAATCCAAGCTAAAGCCAGACTAACTGAATAACCTTCTACCATCAGCATGATACCACAGGGAATGGTTGCAAATAAGGGCAAAATATTAAAGAATGATAACGCCGATTTCCCTAAAACGTAATGCACCACTTTAGAGCGTTTCACATTTAAAGTAAGTAAAGGTTTAACCGACATAACTGGCAGTTTTTGAAAGAAAAATCTAATAAATAATTCGGCGAGAATCCAATAAAACAAATAACTGTTTAGCACAACAAACACCTCTTGCTCTGGCGCAAATTTTACTAGTAGTGGCACTACTGCAAACCCTAGAACCAAAAATGATAGCATAAAATACAAAGCAAAAAACACCAAAACTATGTTTAATGCAATGCTTTTTTGCCAATGTGAAGATCTGAAAAACTGCTTCCACTCGAGGTTTAAAAAATGCTTAATCGTCATACTTGTAGAATTATTGACATTAAAACAACTATTGGTATACTTGTAGTAGAAAATGTTACAAAAGCATAGATTTATATTGTGGATGTTGTTGAATTACAATATGGAGAAGTTTTTCGGGGACAACTTTTATGCTAACAAAAAGAATAATAGTTAAGAATACCATCGAAGCGGTAATTGTAAATTGATAAATGGGATTTTCTAAAAACAAAAAATCACTATTGTGAATGCTCGCAAAAGAAATGGGATATACTAAAAATGTATTAGCAATTTGCAGTAAATCACCTAAGCCTAATAAGGTTTTATTTATGAGCAGTTTTTTGCCTGTTAGTTTTACCATTTTTTTATTTTTTCGAGATTTAATGTATAAATAACGAATCAAAATAAATTGAAAAACAATCAGAAAGCCAATTATAATGAACATTTTAAAATTAAAATCAGAAATGTATAAAATCTGCCATAATGCCAAGACCAAAACAATAGTCAATAAGATTTTAGGAAGTTTAAAATACGCTCTAAAACTCTGCAACACCAATCGCCTATAATGCTTGTTCAGAGCGTTGGTTTTTTGCTCTACCACTTCAGAAAAACCAAGCACGCCAAATTTTTTAAACTCATTATTTAAAGCAGATTCAAAACTCAATTCTGGATTTAGACCAATTTGATGTTCAATACCATTGGCCAAATGATCTACCAACTCGGTTTGTACATCATACCATTCCACATAATGTTGTTCAGTAAATTTATAAAGCTGCTGTATTTGATTTTCTGAAAGCTTAAACATACTAGGCAACCATTTTATAGTTTCGTTTGTATTCTTGAATTAACCTAACTGTAACTAATAATATGCTAAACATGATAACCATTCCACAATTAACAAACAACAGTAAATAGAGCTGATCTAGCTTTTCAAAAGCATTTTCGGTAATCATTGATACCAAATGAAACGCATGAAAACACATAAAATAAACAAATCCCATGCGTTCAATTGCTGAAAATCGATCTAGTTTTAAAATTCTGAAATAACCAAAATATAATGCGCCAAGTGTTAAAAATGTAATTAACGGTAATACTGAAAACCATTGATGAAGTTTTTGTTGATTCAAGTTGATTGCCAATATATAGAGAAACATAAAGGATATTAAATAAAACCCGAAGCTTTGCCACGACAACATCGTCTTAAATACTAATTTTATCAATTTTTTGTCCGTTGCTTTAATAAATTGTTTGTTGTTTTTTAAAAGTGTGGCTTTATTTGCCAGCATATAATCTTTGAAAATATCATAGAATGATCTGGAGTCTCCAGCATTAATTTCAGACTCTATATCGGAAGCGACGTGGTCTACCATCTCCATTCTAATATCGGCAAAATTCACCTCAGAATTTTCTAAATAGGTGTCAATAAACTTTATTTCAGTAGGATTCAACTTCATCATATCCTAGGCCAATTTAGGGTGTAAAAGTGCCTGCATGGTATTTATATAATCGGCCAAAGCCTCCATTTTAATAACAGTTTCTTTAGTGCCGCTTTCGGTGAGTTTGTAGTATTTTCGCATGCGGTTGTCAACTTTTGCCACTTCCACATCCAACAATCCTCCGGCTTCGAGTTTGTGCAATGCAGGATACAAAGCGCCTTCTGTAATATTTAACTCACCTTTTGTTAAGGCCTTTACTTTCTGCGTAATTTCATAACCGTACATTTTATCATGCTGACTTAACAACTTTAAAATAATGGTATTTAAACTTCCCTTATATAATTTTGAATTACTCATGACAAAACAAATATACATAAATTTCTTATGCATATAAGTCTTAAGTAAAATTTAAGTTTTTATTTATCTAAATAAAACAATCCCTTCCTTATTTTTGCAGTAAAAATTTGCTATGTCACAATTTTACACCTTAAAAATTCAAGCAATTGAGCGTCTTACAAATAAATCTGTAAAACTAACATTTGAAATTCCCGAAGCCTTAAAACAAGAGTTTTCATTTAAAGCTGGCCAATATATCACCCTCAAAACAACCATCAATGGTAACGAATTACGACGCGATTATTCCATCTGTTCGTCTGTTGGAAGTGGTGATTTGAGTATTTCGGTTAAGGCAATTGAAAACGGCACTTTTTCAAATTATGCGAATACCAAAATGCAAGTAGGTGAATCAATCGAGGTTATGCCGCCTAATGGCCGTTTTACTTTTGAACCACATGCTGATAAAACCAGAACCATTGCGGCTTTTGCAGCTGGCAGTGGCATCACACCAATTTTAAGTATTGCCAAAACCCTGTTAGAAGACGAGCCTTTTAGTAATTTCATTCTGGTTTTTGGTAATAAAACTCCTGAAGAAACCATGTTTTTTGAACAACTTCAGCAATTGAAATCGCGTTACGGAAACAGACTTCATATTCAATATGTGTACAGTGCAGCAAGAGCAGAAAATGCCTTGTTTGGACGCATTGAAAAAAGTACCGTGAACCTCATTTTAAAAAATAAGTACAAAGATGTAACGATTGAATCCTTTTATCTCTGTGGACCTGAGGAAATGATTGAAACCGTGAAATCGGTTTTGACTGAAAATAACATCAAACCCAAACAAATTTTATTTGAACTGTTTACAGCCTCGGCCATTACTGAAACCCCCATTACCGAAGGTGTAGAGGGTGAGACTAAAATAAAAATACTGGTGGACGATGAGGAAACTGAATTTACAATGTCGCAATCTCAAACCATTTTAGAGGCTGCCCTAAAACAAAATGTAGACGCGCCTTATTCCTGTCAAGGTGGTATTTGCAGTAGTTGCGTGGCGCGCCTGACTGAAGGGACTGCCAAAATGCGACAAAACAATATTTTAACTGAAAGCGAAGTCGCCGAAGGCTTGATACTCACGTGTCAAGCACAACCGACAAGCCCAGTTGTTTTTGTAGATTATGATGATATTTAATTACTGACGAGCACTTTTGCTTTTAGTAATTTTTAGTCAATAAACTGTTGACTTTTTCGATAATAGTGGAAGTAGAAATCGAAGCTATCGCATGCTCATAACCTTTTGGAAATTTATTGCCATATACCGAAGTCGGTATTTTTGGGTATAAAGTTCTATCTGCCAATAAAGCATTTCCAATATCTTGATTAAATGGAAAAAAGCCTGCAAAGGGATGTGTCACGCCCCATAAAGTCAACACTTTTACACCAAGCATGGCTGCGATATGTGCGTTACCAGAATCCATGGAAATCATTAACTTGCAATTGGAAATCACATCCATTTCTTGTGAAAGCGAAAGTTTGCCGGCTAAGTTGGTAACATTTTCGGTTTTCTGTTCAATCGAGTTTAAGAGTGCTATTTCTATTTCACCGCCTCCAAACAGCAAAACTGCATACTCTTTTGAAAGTTTCGATATTACTTCTTTCATTTGATCTAATGGGTAGCTCTTACTTTCAAAAGCCGCAAATGGCGCAATGGCTATCCAATCTTTTTTTTCTGAATTAATTAATGATTTTGTAGATGGATTTAAATCGGCAGCTTTTGGAAAAACAGGATTTGTCAAATCGACAGGAAAATCTAATTGGCCAAAAACATCAGCGTAACGTTGATGCGTAGTTTTGAGTTGTTGGAATTTCTCACCGCTTGTGAGTGCTTTTTTTTCTGCGCGACCTTTATTGATTTGCACGCATGGATATCCTGATAAAAACACCTTCAAAATTTTGCTGCGCAACACATTATGACAATCGGCTACAGCATCAATATTCAGCTTTTTTAGTTCTTTAGAAAGTTTCAAAAGTCCCAATACACCTTTATGTCTTCCTTTCAAATCGGCGTTTATAATATTGATGTTTTCAATATTCCTAAAGAATGGCGCAAAAAAACCTTTGGTAAGTACCGAAATTTTTAAATCGGGATACCGCAATCGTAAAGCGCTTAAAACGGGAACCAACATAGCTACATCTCCCATGGCCGACAATCTAATTATCAGAATGTGCTTTGGTTTGAACATTGCAATTTAATTGATGATAAACCTGCTTCCGCGGGGATTATTTCTGCGAACGCAATACTGGATTCAGCTCCTCGTCGTTGTACATTTTCATTTGTTTGTACACCTTCATATACTTGTCGCCATTTTTGATATCCTCTAATAAAGTATCGATAGCGGTTGATAAATCGGTACGTTGCTCTAACAAAATGGTTAATTTTTGATGGCAAGCCGATCTGTGTGCTTCAGTAGCATCAACACGAGTGGCTTCCTGTTCCATATGAAATACTTTCAAAGCTAGAATTGATAACCGGTCTATGCCCCAAGCTGGACTTTCGGTATTAATAGTAGCATTTTCCTTTGGTTTTACATCGGTGTATAGACTTAAAAAATAACTGTCAATATATTCCACCATATCCGTTCTGTCTTGGTTAGAAGCGTCAATTTGTCGTTTCAATTTTAAAGCCGCCACTGGATCGATATTTGGATTTCGGATTATGTCTTCGTAATGCCATTGTACGGTATCTATCCAACATTTTCTGTAAAGTAAATGCTCCAACAAATGTGTTTTATCGTTGTAAATATTCTTGAAAGATTGGTCTACGCTGTCTTTAATATGATAGGTTTTAATAACGTCTTGAAATATTGTATTGGCTTTGGTAGAAAACATAATGATAAAGTTTAAAACACAAATATACTTGTAAATAGTTAAATTTACGACTCATTTAAGTCAAGCCTTATGCAAACACATAACATTTCTGAACAGAATTCCATTCTAAATACCTTTATTGCTGAAATTAGGTCTGTAACACAGCAAAAAGACCGAATGCGTTTTAGACGTAATATTGAACGTATTGGAGAAATATTGGGTTATGAGATGAGTAAAGTTCTTAAATATGCACCTTCAGAAGTAGAAACACCGTTGGGGTTTTGCCAAATGGAACAGCCGCAAAACGAAATTGTTTTGTGTTCCATTTTACGCGCTGGAGTACCATTGCATCACGGCTTACTGAATTATTTTGACCATGCCGAAAATGCATTTATTTCAGCTTACAGGCAACATCAAAAACAACCTGAGAGTTTCGAGATTTTGGTTGAGTATCTAGCCTGCCCGAATCTTGAAGGCAAAACACTTATTTTGGCCGATCCGATGCTGGCAACGGGGCAATCATTGGTTGCAACGTTTGAAGCATTAATGCCCTTCGGAAAACCCAAAGAAGTGCATTTGGTTTGTGCCATAGGCGCGCAACAAGGCATCGATTTTATTGCAAAGTATTTCGACTCCAGCACGCACTTGTGGATTGCGTCTGTAGACCAAGAATTAAATGATAAGGGATATATTATTCCAGGATTAGGTGATGCTGGCGATCTTGCATATGGCGAAAAACTACAACAATAAGGCTAAAAACGGCACTACTAAAAATACAAGAATCAAAGATTCCTTAAACCATTTTTCTGTTATTTCTTCTAAATAATTAGTAATTATTATTGCAAAAGGTGTGAAGAAAAATAACCATTCGCCTCCTGTTTTATTAGGAACTAAAATGGTTAGTAAAATCGCGATTACTGAAGATAAAAAAATCAGATAAAAAGGCGCCTTTAAACTTCGGGAAACTTGACTAATCTTTCCAAAATAAAAAAATAATCCCCAAACATAATAGGCCAACATAAGGGATAAAGCAAACATGGTCCGTTTACTACCAATTCCTGTAAAATTGAAACTATAAACCAGTTTTTCTTCAAAATAAGAAACCAAGTCCATATTAAAAATCAAAGCGTAGCAAGTAAACAAAATCAGCACCGTAATAACCGCCGTAAAAGGAATTAACCAATACTTCGGTATATTTATTTTGAATAAAAACAATGCCGCAAACACTAATGCTATAAACAAAATGGCCCAAAAATAAAACAAGCTTGCAACGCAAATCCAAAAGGAAGCGTCGAAGAGCTTTTTCATAATTTGTTTTTGAGACCTTAAACTTACCAATCGTCTAATGGCGAGTAACAAAAAAACATTAGCTACCAAAATATCGGAGTTCAATAATGACTTTGGAATGGCGATTACGCACAATGCAAAAAACAATAATTTATAGCTGTTTTTCTTAGTGAGTTTGTTTCGGCTTGCCAAAAAATCAAGTACAAATAGGGTGAATAAACTCAGGCCTAAAAGTACTATTTGCTTGCCATACCAATTGA
This sequence comes from Paucihalobacter sp., assembly GCF_036825875.1. NCBI lineage: Bacteria > Pseudomonadati > Bacteroidota > Flavobacteriia > Flavobacteriales > Flavobacteriaceae > Paucihalobacter > Paucihalobacter sp. The sequence continues at coordinate 17,200 of NZ_DAISXK010000006.1, forward strand.
GGGAACTGCTGTTTTCAGAAAAATACGGCATTTTCACCAACACAAAAACTAAAGTTAACAAGAAGCAAATAATTGCCAGATGAATAGGTTTAGATTTACTAAAAAAACTTGATAACATGTTTATTGTTTGTATATTTGCTTCACAAATTTAAATATAAAAAGATGAAGGATTTCTTTTATGCCATTCAAGATTTATTTGTCAACGTTTTGTTTGCCCCTTTTGACGCCCTTAGAGCTTTAGAATTGGAAAGTTGGTGGGCAGCAAATGCAGCAACTTGGATGTTTATACTTATCGGATTTTCATTCTTTATGTTTTGGATGAAACAGTTGAAAATTTTCAATAAAACTGAAGCTGAAAACAAAAGTATTTCAGCACATTCTTTTCTATAGATCAAATCCAATATCTTTTCTAAAATACATCTTATCGAAGCACAATTTTGAAATGCTTTGATAAGATTTTTTTATGGCTTCTTCGTAAGTGTCTCCATAACTTGTAATTGCCATAACGCGGCCACCGGTAGTTAGAACTTTTCCATCTACTAGATTTGCGCCAGCATGAAATAGAATAGAATCTTCTACATCGTCAATTCCTTTAATTTCTTTACCTTTTTCGTAAGCTTCAGGATAACCGCCCGATACAAGCATAACGGTGGTAGCTGCACGACTGTCAATTTCAATAGATATTTCATCTAATGTTTGTTGGTGAATAGCTTGAAATATTTCAACCAAATCATTTTTTAGCCTTGGCAACACAACCTCGGTTTCTGGGTCGCCCATGCGCACATTATATTCAATTACCTTCGGCTCATTTCTAACATTTATCAAACCAATAAAAATAAAACCTTTATAGGGCAGATTGTCTTTTTTTAGACCTTCTACCGTTGGTTTTACAATACGTTCTTCTACTTTTTGCATTAAAATATTGTCGGCAAATGGCACCGGAGAAACAGCACCCATACCGCCAGTGTTTAAACCGGTGTCACCTTCGCCAATTCGTTTGTAATCTTTTGCAGTTGGTAATATTTTATAGTTTTCACCATCGGTTAGCACAAAACAACTCAGCTCAATTCCATCTAAAAACTCCTCAATTACTACTTTGCTGCTGGCTTCTCCAAACTTGGCGTCGAGAAGCATTTTTTTTAGTTCTGATTTGGCTTCGGATAATTCGTTTAAAATTAACACTCCTTTGCCGGCCGCTAAACCGTCGGCTTTTAGAACATATGGCGGTTTTAAAGTTTCTAAAAAGGCATAGCCTTCTTCAATATTGTTTTTGTGAAACGCTTGATAGGCTGCTGTTGGTATATTATGGCGCATCATAAAAGCTTTGGCAAATTCCTTGCTCCCTTCCAATTGGGCGGCGGCTTTTTCTGGACCAATAACGGCCACGTTTTTAAGCTGAGGGTCATTAAGAAAAAAATCGTGAATTCCCAAAACCAAAGGGTCTTCTGGACCGACAATTACCATGTCAATATTTTGATCTATAACCAAGCTTTTAATAGCTTCAAAATCGGTTATACTAATATTTATATTTTCGGCTATGGTTGATGTGCCAGAGTTTCCTGGAGCTACGAATAGCCTTGTGCAGTGATTACTCTGATTAATTTTCCATGCAAAAGCGTGTTCTCTTCCACCAGAACCGAGAATTAAAATGCGCATAATTTTTGTTGTTTAAGCAAAAATAATTGCTTTTAGGCTTAAAATATAATTAATTTACCAAAACATTGATAAAGCCAACAAGTCTTGAAACTATTTGATTTAACTCTTCAACTAAAAGGTTTTCCTATAAAAAAGGCACGGCGGTATTTGCAAAGCATTAATGCAAAAACCGAAGACGACTTTGGTGATTTCCTAAATCAACAAAAACAGGACATATTAGATTTTCACTTAAAAAATAACCAATTTTACATTCAATTTACAAACGGGAAAAACAATTTTGATCATTGGGAAGACATTCCTGTAATGACAAAATCCGATTTACAACAACCGTTACAAAATAGATTGAGTACCGGACATAAATCAGTGAATTCCTACATCAATAAAACGTCTGGATCATCAGGTGACCCGTTTATTTTTGCTAAAGACAAATTTTGCCATGCCTTAACCTGGGCCGTTATCCAACAGAGATTTAGTTGGTATGATATTGATTTTAATAGCTCCAAACAAGCCAGATTTTATGGTATTCCTCTAGATTTTGCTGGTTTTACCAAGGAAAAAATAAAAGATGCTTTGAGTGGTCGCCAACGATTTTCGGTTTTCGATTTAAGTGACGAAGCCTTTACCAAACATCTTAAAAAATTTAGAACTACTTCTTTCGATTATATAAATGGCTACACGAGTGCTATTGTTCAATTTGCCAAATTTCTGGAGCGCGGTAAATTTCATCTTAAAACCATTTGTCCGACTTTAAAGGCTTGTGTTGTAACTTCAGAAATGCTATTTGAAGACGACAAAAAACTTATGGAAAAGGTATTTGGCGTTCCAGTAATCAACGAATACGGCGCATCGGAATTGGATTTAATAGCCTTTGAAAACCCCAACAGGCAATGGCAAATTAATAGCGAAACCTTATATGTTGAAATTTTAGACGAAAACGACAATTTGCTACCAAACGGACAGGAAGGAAGAATCGTTATCACGTCCTTATTCAACAAAGCGCATCCCTTTATACGCTACGATATTGGGGACATTGGTATTTTATCGGAAGATGGTAGTCTTAAAAAACCAACACTTAAAAAACTAATAGGCCGAACCAACGATATTGCCGTTTTACCCAGTGGAAAAAAAGCTGCTGGGTTGACTTTTTATTACATCACCAAAAGTATAATTGAAGATGATGGTAATATAAAAGAATTTGTAATTGAACAACTTAAAATAGATACTTTCAAAATCACCTACACCTGTCGGCAGCCACTTGAAGCTGCCCAAGAAGAAAAAATTAAAATTGAAATGGAACGCTATTTAGAGCCTGGTTTGGTAATTTTGTTTGAACAAACCTCAAACTTAAACCGAAGCAGCCGTGGAAAATTGAAACAATTTTCATCACAACTTAAAACTACCTTATGAAAATTACCATTATTGCGGGCGCAAGACCAAATTTCATGAAAATTGCACCCATCATTCATGTCGTTCAAGCAAAACAAAATGAAGGATTTAATATTCAATACAGACTTATACACACTGGTCAACACTACGATAAAAATTTAAGCGGTCACTTCTTTGAAGAATTAAACATTCCGCATCCCGACGCCAATTTTGAAGTGAAAAGCGGTACACAAGCTGAACAAACTGGCGCAATCATGAAGGCTTTCGAAAAGGAGTTAGAACTAAACCCCTGTGATTTGGTTTTGGTAGTTGGCGATGTTACTTCAACCATGGCCTGCACTATTGTGGCCAAAAAAGCAGGTGTTGATGTGGCACATGTTGAAGCAGGTATCCGTTCAGGAGATATGAGAATGCCCGAGGAAATTAATAGAATTGTCACCGATAGTTTAACCGATTTATTTTTTACCACCTCTAAACATGCCAATCATAATCTTCAAAAACTAGGTGTTGATGATAGTAAGGTATTTTTCGTAGGTAATGTAATGATTGATACGTTGCGCGCCAACGAAAAACGTTTTCAACAACCAGCACTTTGGAACAATTTAAGCCTTGCAGAAAAAGGCTATTTAGTATTGACGCTGCATAGACCAAGTAATGTAGATGAAACTGAAAAGCTGAAAATTTTAATTGAGCAAATTGTAAAATCAAGCGCAAAACTTCCAATAATTTTTCCCGTGCATCCCCGAACTAAAAAAATGATGGAGCAATTAAAAATAAGTTTTGAAAATTTACATTTAGTGGAGCCCATGGGGTATTTAGAGTTTAACTATTTAGTGAAACATGCACTTGCGGTGCTAACCGACTCAGGTGGAATTACGGAAGAAACAACCGTTATGAATGTGCCATGTATGACCTTACGTGAAAATACTGAGCGACCAGAAACTTGTACTGTTGGAACCAATATGCTTGTTGGCACTGATGCGAATAATATAAAAAATGCTTTCGACAGATTATTCTCAGGGCAATGGCAAGAAGGTAAAATCCCTGAATTGTGGGATGGAAATGCTTCGGAAAGAATTGTAAACTACTTAATTGAACTATATAACTTGTAAGCCCATTTGAAACCTGTTTTAATAATTACACACTATTATCCGCCAGAAACCGGGGCTGCCGCCAATAGAATTTGTCATTTGGCTGAAGGTTTGGCACTAAATGGGTTTAAAGTATCCTTAGCTACGCCACTACCGAATTATCCAACAGGAAAGATATTTAAAGCTTACAAAACAAAAAACAAAAAAAAGCAAGTTGAAAATGGAGTTGAGGTGAATCGCCTGTGGATTTATCCAAGTAATTCAAAAAATAAGTTTGTGAGACTATTTTCTATGCTTTCTTACAGCATAAGTTTGATTTGGTTTTTTATAAGCAATAAAATTCCAAAGACAGTAATTGTGCAATCACCGCCTTTACTTGTTGCCTTTACTTCTATGTTTTTTTTAAGAAGAAAGAAGCGTGAATTAATTTTAAACGTGAGTGACTTGTGGCCATTAGCTGGATTAGAATTAAGGGCAATGAAAAAAGGTTTGAGCTTTGATATTTTAGAAAAAATAGAACGCTTTAACTATCGTAAAGCCGACTTGATTCTGGGACAAAGTAACGAAATTATTCAGCATGTGAAAAGTATAGTGCCTCAACAAACCTGCTTTCTTTATCGCAACTTCCCAGATTTTATATTGCCTCCGTTACCTGAAGAGCCTATCAAAATTAACAGAAAAATTAAATTGGTATACGCAGGTTTGTTAGGAGTTGCACAAGGTATTTTAAAGTTGTGTGAATATATTGATACCAGCAATATTGAATTTCATATTTACGGCTCTGGACAAGAAAAAGATTCTATAACTGCTTATTTAAAACACACTACGAAACAAAATATTTATTACCACGGACAACTATCCAGAAACGAATTACACCATGAGCTGTTAAAATATGACCTTACCATTGTGCCGTTACTAAACAGAATTTACGGGAGTGTGCCTTCAAAAATATTTGAATACGCCAAACTTGGTCTGCCCATTCTGTATTTTGGCGGAGGTGAAGGTGAAGAGATTATAAAACGCTTTGAATTGGGCTGGGTTGCCGAATCAGGTGATTATGAGGCTCTCAATTCTAAAATAAACAATCTTACCTTAACCATTCTGGACTTAGAAATGAAACAAAAATTGCGTGAAACCAGTAACTTGCATTTCGATTTTAGCAAACAGCTAAAGGAGTTAATAGATATTGTTTAATAGGCTTTTTCTTCGCCTTTGACGACGTTTAGGAATGTTCTGAAAATAATTTTTAAATCTAATAAAATTGACCAATTTTCGATGTAGAAAATATCATATCTTACCCTCCCAATAATGTCCTTATCACTCTCTACTTCTCCTCTGTAACCACTTATCTGAGCCAAACCTGTAATGCCAGGTTTAACTAAATGGCGTACCATAAATTTATCAATACGTTTGGCATACATATTAGTATGACTCACCATGTGCGGTCGTGGACCTACAACCGACATATCGCCAAAGAACACGTTAAAAAACTGAGGTAGCTCATCTATACTTGTTTTACGAATAAATTTACCAACCTTGGTAATCCTTTGGTCACCTCTTGTTGCTTGGTGTAAATTAGCTGTCTTGTTGGGCGTCATAGATCTAAATTTATAACAATCAAACTCCCTATAATTAAATCCATTTCTAGCCTGTTTGAAAAATACAGGGCCGCGAGATTCCAATTTTATAAGAAATGCAATAATAGGGGTGAGCCACGACAGTACGAATACAATAACGATACAAGAGAAAAAGACATCAAAACTACGTTTGATTAATTGATTAATGGGTTCCTCCAAGGGAATATTTCTCATAGACAAAATTGGAATGTAATCGTAATATTCGTATTTAAGTTTTTTGCTGTAGATCTCTTTATTATCTGGAAGGAATTTTAGAATTTTTAAATTATTATCTGCGAAATCGATTATGTCGTTTATATGATTGTTAGATAGTTCTGAAATTGAACAGTAGATTTCATCAACACCATTATCTAATATAAATCGAAAACACTGTTCAAATTCTGCATCACTAATTTTACGAACGTCAAAGGTTTTTTGGTGGGCGTAGCCATATTCTTGTTTTTGTTTGAAGAATTTCTCAAGAGCCAAAGTTTTTTTATTTGAACCGAAAATAACGGTTTTTCTGTAGTTCCCGCCAAACTCAGTACGATACTTTTGAAGTAAATAATAGATTGAAAATTTAAAAAGTGATATAAATAAAAAAACTGACAATGCATATTTTACAACTGCTATAGGCGGTAATTCATATTCATTAAAAAAGCCCGAAAACGCATATACAATTAATAAAAAAAGTACAAATTGTTTTAAAACAAGTGACAAAATGCGAACTTCTCGCGTATATCTATAAACTTCATAAAATTGAGATCCAAGAGATAAGATAACCCATGAAAAAGATATGAAAACCGCAAAAATAAAAGAATTTAAATCATCAAATAAAAATTCGTGAGCTAAAATATTGATTATCAGCAAATCAATTCCATATGAAATTGGCCTTAAAAATCCAGAATATCTGCCGTGTTTGAACAAGCTCACGATTATTATTTAAAATATCTAATTAATTAGTTGAGTTAAGTTTTTTACTGATTCATTGAAAGGGTTAAAGGTTTAAATGTATCAGCTAATCGAAGATAAACATTTCAATTAATTTTACAATCATTGTGTAATTTGATCTTTAATAATTTCAAGAAAACTATGAATTCTATTCTGTTTATGGTTTGGGCAATCTTATATGCAGACAAAATATTAAACAACAAATATGGTCTTTAATTAATTTGAAAACATAAAGTGAAATTTGTCATTCTAGGTAAAAAGGAACAATAATAATTACTATCCTAATAACATTAAATACTGGTATTATTCCCTATTGCGACCACTGCCTATTTTGTAGCAACTAAAGCCAATTGCTTCTAGTGCTTCCACATCAACAATGCCTCTGCCGTCAAAAACAAAAGCCGGTTTATACATGTTGTCGTAAATACGTTTCCAATCGTAATTTTTAAACTCGTCCCATTCGGTTAATATGGCAATCGCGTGTGCGTCTTTAGATGCTTTATAAGGATCGTTTTGAGCTTTCAGTAACTTTCTAGTCTCATCCTCACTACGAGAATTTAAATATTCTAAATCTGCATAAATACGTTCCTCTGCAACCTTAGGGTCGTAAACAGAGATGTTTGCTTGTTCATTTAAAAGATTATCAGCAACTTTAATGGCAGCGGATTCTCTGGTGTCATTGGTGTCCTTTTTAAAGGCCCAACCAAAAAATGCAATCTTTTTACCAGCAACTGTATTATATAGCGTGCTTACAATATTATCCGAGAAACGTTGCTTTTGATGTTCATTCATCAATACCACTTGTTCCCAATAATCAGCAACCTCATCAAGGCCATATGTTTTAGCAATATAAACAAGATTGAGAATGTCCTTTTGAAAACAAGAGCCACCAAACCCAACAGAGGCTTTTAAGAATTTAGAACCAATTCTACTATCCATACCAATGGCCTTTGATACTTCAGCGACGTCAGCACCTGTTTTCTCGCATAGTTCGGAGATGGCGTTTATAGAAGAAACGCGTTGTGCTAAGAATGCATTGGCGGTAAGCTTCGACAATTCTGAAGACCACACATTAGTGGTTAAAATACGCTCCCTTGGAACCCAATTTGCATAAATACTCATTAATGCCTCCATTGCCTCTTGACCTTCTTTACTTGGGTCGCCACCAATCAAGACGCGATCTGGTGATAGTAAATCTGAAATTGCGGTTCCTTCAGCAAGAAACTCAGGATTTGATAAAATTTGAAAAGCCACACCGTTTCCTGTGTTATCTAAAATGTTTTTTATAGCTGAAGCTGTTCTTACAGGTAACGTTGATTTTTCAACAACAATTTTGTTGTGTTTAGAAACCTTCGCTATTTGACGCGCACAAAGTTCAATATACTTTAAATCGGCCGCCATACCTTTTCCCTTTCCATAGGTTTTAGTTGGCGTATTTACAGATATAAATATCATTTCGGCATCGTTAATTGATTGTTCAACGTCTGTTGAAAAGAAGAGATTTTTGTCCCTTCGTTCTTTAACAATGTCATCTAATCCGGGTTCAAAAACCGGGAGTTTAGTTAAGTCCTTATCGTTCCAAGAATCAATTCTCGCTTGGTTTATATCTACAACCGTTACCTTGATATGTGGACATTTTTGCGCAATTACAGCCATTGTTGGACCACCAACGTAACCCGCCCCAATACAGCATATTGATTTAATATTCATTTGTTTAAATTTTCAGTGGGTAAAGTTAACACAAATATCAGCTTCAGCAAACAGATTAAGATAAAAGCAAATTAGCGTTTAAACTTTTCTTTAAAAACCAAAAGTAAAAATTTTGTGTTACCTACCAGATATCGTTTCCACATACGTTTTGGCTCTTGCAAGAATCTATAGAACCATTCTAGTCCTGATTTTTGCATCCATAGTGGAGCGCGCCTTACCTTCCCTGCAACTACATCAAAACTTCCGCCTACTCCCATAACAAAATTTACGTTTTGCAATAAGCTTTTATTTTCATACAGAAAGTGCTCTTTGGTTGGTGAACTTATGGCAACAAATAATATATTAGCACCGCTGTCTGATATTTGCTTTGCAATATTATGCTCTTCATCCTTTTTGAAATAGCCATTCCTATAACCAGCGACAATATTTGGCGAAAATTTATTAGAGTAAGTTTCCACAACTTTTTTAACGACTTCTTCTTTAGCCCCAAAAAAGAAAATTTTATAGTTCTTTTCGTGAGCCAATTGTACTAAATTAATCATTAAATCTATCCCTGCGACACGTTCTTTTAAAGGTTTCCCTAGAAGTTTTGAGGCCCAAACCACCGCTTGCCCATCGGCATTTATTAAATCGGATTCATTTACGCTCTTGCGAAGTTGTAGGTCGGTTTGCATGTCAACAATTTTACCAGCATTAACTACAACATGGTGGATTTGCTTATTATTGTTGATGGCCCCTTCAATTAATTGAAGTGTTTCCAACATTGTGTAATTATTGACTTTGGTGTTAAGTATGTCTACCTTATTCATCTTTATGAAATTCTAGAAAATAATAACTGAAGGCATAGAACATCCATGCTTGTGCCCACCGAATATATGGTATTTTGGAGGTTAAGTATTTCTTTTTTTGATAATAAAAATACCCTTTCGAAGATTGCATATTATTAATTGTCCAACTGAGTACTTGGTCAACAAGTAATTTTTGTTCAGTTAAATTTCCATATTTGTACAGGGTTACAACCAACTGAGATGGCGCGTGAATATCTATAGGATACATTTTGTTATTGTAATATTTAGATATTCCTTCGTCAGTAAAAAAGGTATTTAAATAATAGTTCATTCCTGTTTGAAGAATTTTCTCAAACGAATTGTCGTTTGAAATATTTTGATACACTTTAATACATTCTAAATTATACCCTGTATGAAAATTGTCAATCCATTGATGGAAAGGCAAGGTTCCATAAGCCCACGAGCCATCAATTTTTTGTTTTTTACAAACATAAGACACGATTTTTTTTGCTTGATCTAATAGATTTTGATTTTTGGTGTGCTTATAGACTAAACAAAGCAATTTCGCGCCAAGCAAACCCGCATTAAACACTTGAGTTTGGTCTAATGGCGAATAAGATAAAGTGAAATCCTTGTCGTCATCATAGGACTTGTTAAGGTCCTTCAATATAAAGTCTGCTGTACTTATGGCATTATCTAAAAAGGCTTGATTTTTGGTAATGTCATAAGCTTCTAAAAGGGCTTCTCCAATAAATGTGGAAGCCACCACCGTAGGCGTATATTTAGGTTGAAAAAATGCTCGAGCTTGCCAATCAAAATTATAACCCCAACAAGCTCCTGCATAACCTTTTGATTTTAACCTAAGGATTTCATTACCTAACGCATTTATTTTTTCTAAATATTCTTGCTTTTTTTCAACTTTATAAAGATTACAATAGCCAATTAAAAACAATCCCAATCCTTTAGGGTTATAGTCTTTTTTAATACCAAAAACCACTCTGAGATTAATGGGGTTTCTTTTAAAGAGTTGAATCCATGCAAGTCTTAAAAATCTCGATTTACCTAATGGAGTTTTTTGAATAACCCAGCTATTCAAACCGTCGTATGGATCCCAGCCTTTGAAGGACGCGTTCTCACAGTAGGTTTTGAGTTTTAAAAATGAACTTTTAATCAATGATTTCGATTTGTTTCCCTCCATTTTTTAGCGATTCTAAAACCATAAATGATGCCGTTGTAACTCTGAATATTTCTTGAACTGGAATTAGTGGATTACCTGAGTTTAATAATGAATCGAAATACTGAGTCATCATTTCCTTTTGTCCTTTGTTTTGATTTAGTGAGCTTTTAGAAAATGTTTTTCCTTTCCCGAATATTTTAACCGATTTAAAATCGTTTAACACGATTGTTGTGCCTGAAGAAAAAATTTCAACATATTCTTTACTTAAGTTTTTAGACCCATTAGCATAGTAAGCAATAACCCCTGTTGAACCATTTTCAAATTGAATTAAGATGTTTACGGTATCGTTTAAGCTATTTGGGTCTGGTAATGCTAATGCACTAACCTTGCTTGGCAAACTTCCGTTTAAAAAAGTTAAATAATCAATAAAATGACATGCTTCTCCTAAAATGCGACCCCCACCAATAGTTGGGTCCTGAATCCAATTATCGGCAGGTATTTTACCTGCATTAATTCTGTAAATCATTGAAATTGGTCCGTTACCAATTTTTTTCTTTATGATTTGTGAATATGGTGAAAATCGTCTGTTAAAACCAATCATTATTGGTTTCTGAACACGTGATTGCACCTTTTTAATTTTTTCTAATTCATCTTGCTTTAAACAAAGAGGTTTCTCTACAAAAATATTTTTGTTGTGCTCTAATCCCTTAATTACGAAATCAGCGTGAGAATCATGTCTAGTAGCAATAAATAATGTATTGGTATTTGAGTCTAAAACATCGGCCTCATCAGAAGCACAAAAGCTAAAGGCAAATTTCTCTGCAACTCTTTTTGAGCTTGTTCCTGTATTTGTTATTACTCCAATTCTGTTGATTTTTGAAGATTGTGGAATGTTGGGTAGTAAATTACCTTGTGCATAACTACCTGCACCAATAAATGAGACATTAACTTCAGAAGTAGCGGATGTTTGAACACTATTTAAGACTATCTTTCTTCTAGAATGTTTTTTTGAATTGTCATATTCTAAGGCTATTCCAATAAAAGGTTCTGCTCTATTAACCACCAAATCAAAAGCCTGCGGAGCATCGTCAAATTTAAAAGTATGTGTTGTTAAATAATTTATATCTATTTTTTGTGTTTCAATTAATTGTTGAAAAGCTTCCATATTTCGTTTTTCAGTCCAACGAACATAGGCTACAGGGTAGTCTAATCCCTTTTCCTCATAATTTAAATCGTATCGGCCTGGACCATAGGAACATGCCATTTTTAATTCTAATTCTTTCCTATACCAATAAGGATCTCTATCAAAACCTGTTGGTACAGCACCTAAAATCACTACCTTACCCTTCTTTCGAGTAATTGCACCGGCAAAATTAATTGGGTCTAAACTAGTTGTTGCGGCAGCTATAATAACTGCATCTGCACCAATTCCATTAGTTAAATTGTTAATCTTTTCTTCTAATCCATTTGTGGCTCTAGCGAAAGCTGCATCAACAACCTTGTTTTTAATTGACAGTTCAACTGCATTTTCAGAAATATCTATACCAATAACATTTACGCCAGACGCTTTTAAAATTAAACAAGCTAACTGCCCTAACAACCCCAAACCAATTACCACACAACTTTCACCAAGTCGTAAATCTGCTTGCCTAACACCCTGCATAGAAATAGCTCCTAAAGTGTTGTAGGCTGCATTTTTTAAATTTGTTTTTTGATTTAGCTTTACACATAAATTTACTGGAACAGAAACAACTTCGGCGTGATTGGCATAGCCCGCGCCAGCGCAAGCTACGTAGTCGCCAACTTCAAAACCTGAGACATCTTCGCCAACTTCAATGACCTCACCTGCACAACTGTAACCTAAAGGCGAATAGGCATCAAGTTTTTTCATTACAGCTCTATATGTTTGTAGCGGACCTTGCTTTTTAAGGGTGTCGAAAACTTGCTGCACTTGTTGTGGGCGCTCTTTTGCCTTGCCAATTAAACTTTTACGAGCAGCTTGAACAGTTGAGCCTTCGGTACCCGCGCTTATTATGGAGTAATGATTTTTGACAATGACCATGCCTTTTCCCAATTGCGGATATGGAATTTCTTGAATAACCATATCGCCGGATCCTAGTTTTTGGGTGAGTTGTTGCATATTTTTTGTTTTTAGGTTTTATAATCAAGTCCTACAAATAACTTAATTAATTGTTTTATTTGTAAATGCTGATAAAACCTTGTTTTAGTATTTCAAAGTTATGTTTATTTGCATTCAGCCCCTTAGATTCATCGTTTAAATTTCCTAAAACTCTTGTGACGGTTAAAAACAAATCGTCTACATCTCTGTTTTTGAAAAGGATTGTATTCTCGGGACGAATTACTACATCTGATGCTATTACCGGTTTTCCGAGAAATAGTGCTTCTCGAATGGTCAATGCATCCCCATCAGAACACGTCGGTCTCACAACCAAATCACTTCTTAAAATTAATCTTACGAACGAGATTTTGTAAGGGATTATTGTTAAATATCTTTCCAAAGTATTTTTTTCTATAAGTAACTTATATTTTATCAATAATGAATCGTTTTCTGATACTGATGCAACAACAAAAATGATTTTATAGTTGAGGGAAAATTGCTTGATTTTGATTGCTAATTCTAACAGTAAGTCTAGCCCATAAAGATCTAATCCATCATACATTGATAATTTAAATGCATTACCGATTATAATTTTTTTTGACTTATTATTGTCTAGGAGCTGTGATACCTCAAATGGCAGGTCATCTTCCTCTTTCATATTTGGCGGAATAAATGCTGGTTTTATTAAAGCCTTTCTGCAATTGATTATTGCGTATATTTCTTCACTAACAACAACTGTTTGAGTAGCCAAGTATGCAGAAACTTTAGTTGCAAACAAAGAAATTCTTCCCCTAGATTTACCTAAAGAATGAATTGTTAGAATTGTTGTTTTTCCAAATAAAAATCCTGACACTAAAACATGAAACGCTCTTAACCACCAAAGGCCAGAATGAATGTGGACGTAATCTGATCTATTGACTAATTTAAAATACTTAATTAAATTAAGGCTCCTTAGGTTAAAGACCTCATTTTCGTCTTCTTTAATAGGTGATTCATCCACGTATAAACAAGTAAAATTACTTGCAAGTAAATTTGAGAGTCTTTTTATATGAATACTCACACCACCAACAGCGCTGTAAGGTCCTATGAGTAAAATATTTTTTTTCAAGACTATCTTGCTTTAATTTTAATGTTGATAATTTAAGTTTTGCCTTTGTTTGATATCAATATATATATACGCTAATACCATGAACAACACGTAATTTGCCAATGGCCGCACTAAGACACCATTACTAATAATTCCCGAAAACAAAGCAGATAAAATTGTAATAGTATATATAATGTTAATCTTTTTAGTTAAACTTATAAGATACATAAAAAGAACTATAAATATTAACAAATAAATAACTCCATTTTCAACCACAAAAGTAATAAAATCGCTGTGAGCTCCTTTTTTATCCCACCACCATACATCGGTATAGATCAGGTCTGAACCGTAGCCTCTTCCAAAAAGCCAATCCTTTAAATTATAAGTTGAAAGTTGTTCTACCTTATCAGCATACATAGTTGTTCGTCCTGAGGAAACTTCCGTTAAATCTACTTCAGACTTCACAAAAAACCCTAAAATGATAAAAAGAGGAACAAAAATTGCTAATTTAACTAACAAATACTTAAATAAATCTGAAACCAAAAACAACATTGCAATAATATAAATTAAGTACATAATAAGTGCCGTTCTAACATTATAACCGATAAGTAAAAAAGCAAATGAAATTGCAAAAAATAAGATTAATTGATAACTTTTATTGTTGCGATATATAAAGTAACTGACTCCTATAAAAATGCTCACTAAAATATAATTGTGAGTATGAATGCTATCAAAATATACAGGAAGATAATTAGTAAGCCTATTAAAGGTTGGGTTAAACTGAAAAATTGCAATTATTGTTAAAAATATACAAAGCTTGAAAAACCTTATTAATAATTTTTTCAAGTCCAAGTCTGTTTTATTGTGGTATATAACTAAAGAACAAAATAGGAGAATAGGCGAAAAAATTTTTAAAGTAAAAGTAAGGGATCCGAGAAACGATACATCATTAATTAATCCCGTTATAATATTTAAGACCGCCATTATTACTAAAAACAGTATAATTCTAACACTGAATTTAGCCCATTTTCTATAAAAAAAAACGAACAAGATTAAAACAGGTAATAATAAATACTCTATGCTGTTTGACAACTCAGTTGGTACCCCTAAAAAATTATATGATTCGCTATTACCTTTTAAATGCCTCTGAAAATAACTAAGCCTTACCAACAAATAAGAAAACAACAACTTTACTACTAGTAAAACAACAATAACATTAAAGTGAAGTTTAAAAAGGTTAACCTTTAAAGTTGTTTTCATTAGTTAACGGCATCTACGTAGGGTTGTGCGTTATAAACCTCAACGATTTCAGCCATCGAAAGTGATTTATTAAAAATTTTAAGCCCATAGAGCATGCCTTTAAACGGAGACACATAATCTGAACCTTGAGTTAAGGATCCAATTATCACATTTTCGAATTTTAACCCGTGAGGATTAATGTTTTTAAAAGAAGTATAAAGTTCTGAATTAACATAGACTTCTAAAGTGTTTCCTGTAAAGTTAATCGATATAAAATAAAACTCGTTTGCGCTAAGTTGATAGGAATCAAAATATGTCTTTGATTCTCCTTGAGTTCTATCATAATTATTGGCCCACAAGGTTTGATCACCATAAACACCAGTAATTCTCTTACCTGCTGTGTAAATATACAATGGGATTGTTCTTGCTGGTGAAGAATATTTATCTACAAACGCAATGAAAGTTTGAGGTTTAGAACCATCTTCACTATTGGTATTATAAGAAAAACTAACATTAAAAGGATTGCTGAGATCTAAGTTTACTTCAGGAATTTTTATATAAGAATCTTCTTGATTACCAAAAAATGTGGCCACATCATTATTGAAATCAAGGTTTTTTAATTCAATATTTTCAGAAGGTCTTGACAACAATTTCATTTCTAAAACCATAGATTCGTTTAGAGATGCTTGTTTTGTCTCTGCGTTTTGAGCGCTCTCTTTAATAGTTTTTGCCGCATTTTCATTTTTACAAGAAAGAAGAACAAATAATAAAATAAAACTATATGCAATTACTTTCATAACCTGTTGGAATTAATTTTTTTTTTGATTGATTTAATATCAACGCAAAAATAGCCAAAGACAAGAATATAACCGAGGGAAAATAAAAGAAATTGCCGCGCAGTACTATCGAGGCTAAAATAATTGTTCCTAAAACTTTCACGTTAGAATTATTCAATTTAGGAAAGTTTAACTTGAGGAAATAAAAATATATAATAATTCCTATCACACCGAAGGTTATAAACAGGTCTACAATGCCCAATTCAGTGGTTTTTGGAACAAATGCCATGCCTCCAAAAAGGTAATTTATCAAACTGTAATGTTGCTCAATAATTTCAATTGCATTTAACAATAGCTTATCTCTTAAAGAAAAAAACAAGGTAATAAAACCATCTTCTTGGTAAAGAGCATAGAGTCTATAGTTAAGCGGCAAAATAAATTTCATGATGACAAATCCAGAAATTATAAACATTCCAGAAATAATTGAAAATAAAGCCGCAGGTTTAAGGTTGACTCGTCGCGTAAGAAACAATACAAGCATATAAATAAATGATACAAATAAATAAAAGTAAAGTGTTTTACTTCCCACCATTAAAGAAGATACTATAATAAGTGCCAGCAGAAAATGTTGTTTTACACTTTGTTTTTTATTTAAATACAAAATAAATGTAAACATGTAAAAATACGATGCTTCAGAGGTGCTTTTAAAAATGCCGTTATAACCAAATCTTGTCATATAAGTTTTAAATAAATTATAATCATAAAAATAGCCGATTAAAATACAGGTGAAATTTATAATTATGAATGCCATCACAACTTTTTCCAAATAATTAAAATCCAAAAAATTAAAGTTATTTAAGAAAAAAAACATCACTATAATGCCAAACAGATATTGCGCTTGAATATAAATAGCTTGATTTATATCTGCTCCTGATTTATATGAAAAGTAATTCGATATACCGACACAAATAATAAGAGATATAAGTACAGTATAACTCTTTATATGCTTTTTAATAGGGTTTAGCATAACTACAAAAACTGTCAATATTAAACCTATTGTAGCTTTTGAAACAAGCGTAAACTTGAAACTTTCTATAGCTTCTCTTTTAAGAAATTTATAATGTAGATCTGTTACTAAAATTAATAGAAAAAAAACAGTAACAGTTATAGAAATAATCTTCTTCATTTTGCTCCAAAATAGTTAGAAAAATATCTTAATAAAGCATATCTAACAGATAAAGATAATATACTGGCGAGTGCAATTCCGATAAGACCAAAGAATTTAAACAGAAGAATACTCGCTATGATATTAAAGAAAAGAGCAAAAATGTTGATATAAAGATTAAGCCTGAATTTTTTAATAACCAATAGATACGATCCAAGTAAAACGCCATGTGCCTGAAACACTTTTGCAACTAATATTACGAAAAACAACCATAATGTAGACTGGAAATTCTGGTAAAAAGTGTTTATTAAAAACAAGTATCCTATTATAACAACAACCGCAAACATTGTTATGTTTTTTAGAATTTTTGAATTAAGCGCATTAACCATTTTGGTTTTTTTAATTGTCTCTATTTCAACCTGAACCATAGTTAACGGTATTAATATGAGCATATTGCATAAGTTTAATGCAAAACTATAATCTGCAATATCCACTTTGGAATTAGATGAGATTAGCTCGATAATTAAAATATCGGTATAAAGAAACATAATGTTCGCAAAATTGCTCAACACCAAGGTTAAAGAACTCAATAATAATTTTTGAAATAATTTAAAATATTTCCATAAAAAGCGCTTAGAAATATCTGCATTCCAAAAAACTTTAAATAGATACAGCAAGCCCAAGGGTAAAATAAAATAGTTCACGTTTACGAATGCCAAACTTTTGTTTTCGGACACTAATAATATTGTGAAAACTATGCTGTAAAATACAATAGATATTACTGATTTATATATGGCTGCCGCAGTACTTCCACGATTGGTAATAAAATATACAGGCAATATACCATTATTAAAAAACACTGCATGAAACAGAATTGGAACTAGTAAAAACTGATAGTTGAAATAATAAAGCACAGGCGCAACCGCCAAAGCCAGTGCAGAAATAAATAAAAAAGACAAAAATGTTAAGTTGATTTTACTACCAACACTTCGCGTATAGCTTAACAGTAGGCTAGGTAAACCAAATGCCAAAGCTACAGCGCCTAACTCTATAATTTTTTTATAAAATTCAAGGGTTCCATAGTCTTGCTTCGATAAATACTTCGCAGCATAAAACAAAACGAAATATTCAAGGCCACGACTAAAAATTATAGATAAGCCGTAAACTAAATATTTCTTGTTTGATTTTAGCTTTTTAAGCAACTTGATTTTGTTTTAGACTATTGTTATGCAATATAAAAGAAACAATAAAAGCAATCACAAATGAAGTATAGATTACACCCCATGATCGTTCAAAAACAGACTCGGTTACACATGCTAAAAAAACCCCCGTGAGTAAAAACCCTAAAAATACTTGTTTATTTGTGTAAACAAGGTAAAACAACCTCCCGAAAAACAGCAAATAAGCCAAAGCTCCTATTATTCCAAAAGTGCTCAAATATTCCATGAATTGATTATGGGCATTGTAGTTCTCATTATAAGCCACAGTGTCTTTGTTTCTTTTGAAGATGGCTCTTCTGTACTTACTTTCGGCAGCTGTTCCATAGCCAATAATTGGTCTTTCTTTAAAAATTTCATATGATGCAGAAAGTCTGTCAAAACGGTCATCTTTTTTACTGAATTGCGTTTTCTTCTCGAATAAATTTAGGTTGTAAATAAGTCTATCCCTTAAATAATTTTGAGGTGTACTATAGGCATACGCAAAAACAAGTATGAAAATAATTGCAAATCCCGCTAATAGTACCCAATACTTTTTGTAAATAAAATATACTAAACTTGAAAAAATAAAATAAAATATTGCAACTCTGGATAGTAAATGAATCATAAAGGCCAGCAATACAAAAATTATAATACCGTAAAATATTTTCTTGAATTTTTTAAAATGTCCAAATTCTAACACTATAAAACCTATCGCTGAGTAAATAAAAATGGATAGGTATGTAGGATGCATATCCAAATTCCTTAACAAATTATGGTTAGAATAAAGAGGCCCAAACAATTCCTTAAATGGCCTTCCTTCCTCTAAAAGTGATTGAACAGAAAAAAACCAACTCCAAATAGCCACAATCAAACAACCTAAAATCAAAGCATAACCCATTTTTTTGTAATTAGTTACAAATACTTGTGGGCTTAAAATAGCGATTAATGGTATTAGAAAAAAGGGTAGGGCTCTAACGGTATAATCTATCCCACGAGATAATTCATCAGTATATAAAAGCCCCATAAAATTTAAGGTAAAAGGAATGGAAATAAAAAATAACAAGGTTTTATTTTTAGCTATATTCTCTAACGCCATCTTGGGGGTTAATGATGCGATAAATACACTAGTAATGATAAAGATTAACAGGAAAATGTTATTTAAATTAATATGTATTGGCAAAAAGAAAACGGCCATCAATAGTGATAAAAACCTCACTTTTGATAAGTTTTCTTTCAACAATAGGTGTGATGTGTTGTGAATGTCTTTAACCTTTAAATTCAACATTGTTTATCTCAAGTGGTTGCCCGATTGTTCCTTTATATTCATCTCTGTTAATAAGAAAAATTCGCAATTGTTCCCATTTATCTATTTTGCATTTTTTATCTAGCGTTAAAATAATATAGTATTTACCGTTAAAGCTTTCTCTTTCAGGATCAGATTTCCAACTAAGAAATTTAGCACCGTCCTTTTGCTTCACCCAATCGGGTAATAAATCAAAATCCTTATCATACGCTAGAGCTTGAATCCCCAAAGCTTTGTCTTTCAAAAATTCTTCAGGATACTCATTAGTGTATTCTATTGCTATATATTGATTAGATTCGTCCGAAAAGGGTATTAAAGCAACACTTTTAAGTTCTTCTGAAAATACATGTTGTAGCTGCAAACTAAGCTTCTTTCGAACTGCAGTAGTAAGTAGTTTTTCCATTTTTGAAGTAACTTCGTTTATTGAATTCTCATTTTTATTTAATAATCCCTTTTTAAAGCTGTAATGTTCAATTTCCATTGGATTACCAATAGTGCCTTTATATTCGATTTCATCCATTAAAAAAATTCTTAATTGTTTAAAATCTTCTATTTCACAATCCTTTTTTAATGTTAAAAACATATAGCTTTTGTCTTCTATGTTATAAATTTCAAAATCACTTTTCCAAGTGAGTCTATTCGACTTTTTAGCTTTAACCCAACTAGGGAGTAAATCAAAATCCTTGTCGTAAATAATCCCATGTACTCCAAAAGATTTGTCCTTTAGCAATTCCATAGGATTATCACCAGAAAATTCAATTGCCATATACCTAAAATTATTATCGGAATAAAAAAACAACTTGTTCGACTTAAAACCTTCTAAAAATGTATGTTTAGTGTCAAATGAATTTCCTTTAGATAAAATATTGTTCATTAACAATTTTTTGTTTTCAACTAGTTTTTGATCGTAGTAAGACATTAAATTAGTTCTATCTTGAAGGCCAAATTGTTTGATTTGATTTTTAACCATTTCATTTTTATTTGATTTTTCTAATAACGCTTCCTTAATTCTTAAATCTAACCAAAGGGAAAATATTTTGGCTCCTCTAAAATTAAGATGCCCAAAATCTCCAAACTCTATGTTGTCGAGTGGAAAGTCATTAAAGTCAAGAAAATCTAAGTTGGAGAACTTTGTTTGCAATATCTCTTTAAACTTTATTTCATTTCTAAGCTCCGGATTTAGTTTGTGTTGAGGACTTCTAAATAAAATGACTTTCTTATTGTTTGCTTCACAAAATGAAATAATTTTTTCAAGATATTCAATATTTGAATTTGAGATCTCATTGTTTAAATTTGGCTTATATGCTTTATTGCCTACGGCATTAATTAATGAATCGGTTTTATCCCTAACAAGATAATTATAGCCGCCTAACTTTTCAAATTTTGAAAAATAGTACTCATTATCAATAACTCTTTTAAAATTTCTCTTTAAAGAAACTGGAAAATACTCCAAAAAACCAAAGAAATTATTTTTTAAAATTGTTAATTGAGCTGTGTTACTAATAAATGGCGCATAAGTTAAATATCTATTTGAAAGATAATTATCGCCCCAAATCCAATCATCCATCGCGCTATCGATTTGATTGTTTGAAAAATCGATTAATACATATTCGATGTTGGGGTTTTGGTTTATCACGTTCTTAACCTTTGGATACATGTAATAATATGATTCTCCAGATTTTGACAGGTTTTCTAAATTTGAAACTAATGAATCATTTATAGCGCTTTCTGAGTGAGAATGGCCAAAAACCACATACTTTGTATGATCGTTTATACTAAAATCAACATTGTTAGAAATAATGGTGTTGACTGCAACATTAAATACCATTATTAAAAAAACTAGTAAAACAAATAAGGCAATGCTTTTAAAAAATAATTTTTTCATGGTTAAAATTGAAAATAAATAAACTCAGAAACTTGGTCATTTCCATAAATTCCAAATAGTACTATTGCAAAACCTATCATTAAATATGTTGCCCAACGCACAGCTATAAACTGATTACTTAACCTTCTTTGAATATTTAGCTTTTTATGGGTCCATTCAAATAAAACCAATAAAACTATGAGGCTAATTGAAAGTAAAAAATCGGGCTTATTTAAACCTAGCTCATATATTTTGTCGTTGGAAAGATTTGAGAAGTTATTTACAAAAAGGTGTTTTACAACAATTATTGAATCTCCAAAACTATTAGCTCTAAAAAAAATCCAAGCAAAGCAAACAATGATAAAAATAAGAGGTATAAATATTATTTTGTTAAGAAAACTGTCTTTATTAATCTTTAATAATTGGAAAAGTTCTAGGCGTTGCTTGTAAAACGCCTTTTCAAAAACAATAATAAACCCGTGGATAGCTCCCCAAATAATAAAAGTCATCGCGGCTCCATGCCAAAGGCCACTTACTAAAAACACGATAAACAGGTTGACATACGTTTTATACTTTCCGTTACGGCTGCCGCCCAAAGGGATATAAACATAATCCCTAAACCAAGTTGATAAGGAAATATGCCATCGTCGCCAAAAATCTGTAATAGATTTGGATAAATACGGACTATCAAAGTTTTTCATTAAATCAAAACCCATTGTTCTAGCAAGACCAATAGCTATGTCTGAATATCCTGAAAAATCACAATATATTTGAAACGCGAAAAAAACTGTCGCAATCACAATTTCTACGCCATGATAATCAGAGGGATTATTATAAACCTGATTAACCAATATTGCCAGTCTATCAGCAATTACCATTTTTTTGAATAGACCAAACGCCATTAATAATAATCCAGACTTAACCTGATTATAATTAAATTTATACGTCTTATAAAATTGTGGGAGTAAATGTGAAGCTCTTTCAATAGGTCCTGCAACCAACTGAGGAAAAAATGCAACAAAAGCAAAAAAGGACAACCAGTCTCTAGTAGGTTTTAATTGTTTTCTATATATATCTATTGTGTAACTAAGGGTCTGAAACGTATAAAAACTAATTCCAACTGGTAAAATAATGTTTAAAGTTGATACCTCGAGGTCTCTACCAAACAGTTTAAACGAATCAACAAACGTTTCAATAAAAAAATTGGTGTATTTAAAATAGATTAGAAAACCTAAATTTACAAAAAGGCTAATAAGTAATAGCCCTTTTCTTTTTTTTGAATCTTCTGTTCTATATAACCATTTCCCTACGTAATAATCAACAAAAGAGCTAATAATAATTAGAAAAAGAAAGCGCCAATCCCACCAACCATAAAATACGTAGCTCGAAATTAAAATCAGTGTATTTCTTGCTTTTAAATGTTTAGCAAAAATCCAGTAAAGAATGAATACTGCGGGAAAAAATATCGCAAAATCAATTGAGTTAAATAACATATTAACTTCTTTTGGTTATATCCTTTTAAATGTTAACCCCGCAAAAATCCAAAACCTCTTTGTTTAATTGGATATTCAAAGTCTTGAACTCTTTGTGCGCCACCAAAAATACAATAATGTCGGCTTTATCAGCAGCCGTTTTGTAATCTGTTAATTTAAATACCTTGTGCGATTCTATGTTTGGTTCCACAATAAAATATTCTTCGTTATTGGCATTTTGTAATACTTTCTGAACAATATATTTTGCTGGGGATTCTCTTAAATCGTCAATATTGGGTTTAAAGGCTAAACCCATTAATGCAATACTTGGTTTACGACCGTGTTTCAGCTCAAATTGAAGTTTGGCGGTTTGTACTTTCTCCGCACACCAAAACGATTTATAATTATTAATTTCTCTGGCTGTTCCTATAATTTTTGATTCCATAGGGTAGTCCGACACTATAAAATAGGGATCAACTGCTATACAATGACCACCAACGCCACAACCTGGTTGTAATATATTTACCCTCGGATGTTTGTTCGCCAACTTAATTAACTCCCAAACGTTAATATCGGCTTTGTCGCAAATTAATGACAACTCATTCGCAAAAGCAATTTGCACATCTCGCGATGAATTTTCAACCAGTTTACACATTTCTGCTGTCCGTGCATTAGTTTCGTGCAAATCGCCTTTTATAAACTGCTTATAAAATTCGATAGCCTTTTGTGTTGATTTTTCGTTGATGCCACCAATTACTCTATCGTTATGAACCAATTCATACATCACGTTGCCTGGTAAAACACGCTCTGGACAATAGGCTATATTTAGTTTGTCTTTTAGGTCTATGCGTTCTGAATAAATGAATTGCATCATTTTCTCGGTTGTTCCAATTGGAGAGGTCGATTCTATAATGTATAAATCATCGGGCTTTAAAAATGGAATAATGGCTTTTGTAGCCGCTTCTACAAAGGAAATATCTGGCTCGTTCTTAGCTTTAAATGGCGTTGGCACTACTATAATATATACATCAGCCTCCGTTGGTTTCGTATCTGCTTTTAAAAATCCGTTAGCCACTGCTTTAGCCACCGCAGCATCCAGCTCCGGTTCGATGATGTGAATTTTTCCCGCATTAATGGTATCAACAACATTTGGGTTGATATCAACGCCATGAACATAGGTGTTATTTTTTGCAATTAATGCTGCTGTTGGCAAGCCTATATAGCCTAAGCCCATCATGACTACTTGGGGTTTTGTATTCATATTTATAACTTTGATATAAATTCAACTATTTTACTACATGCGGTTCCGTCACCGTATGGATTGTGTAACATGCTCATGCTGTTATAAAACACATTATCATTTAATAATTTATTCGTTTTTGAAACTATTTTTTCTGAATTTGTCCCTACCAATAAAACCGTTCCTGCATCTACAGCCTCGGGGCGCTCTGTTGTATCTCTCATAACAAGAACTGGTTTTCCTAAACTTGGGGCTTCCTCTTGTACACCACCACTATCGGTTATAATTAAATAGGATTTACTCATTAACCAAACGAATGCTGGATACGAAATTGGGTTAATTAAATGAATATTTGAAACATCCTTAAGAATGTCATAAACTGGTTTCTGCACATTTGGATTTAAATGAACCGGATAGATTATTTGTGTGTCCTGATTCTCTGAAGCAATTTGTTTTAAGGCATTACAGATATTTATAAATCCTTGTCCATGATTTTCTCGTCTGTGACCAGTTACCAAAATAAGACGCTTTTTGGGATTTAAAATTCCCTTCACCAGTTCGGTTTCCTGATCCTGGAAACTAGCTGAGGATACCTTGGTAATACTATACTGAAGTGCATCAATAACAGTATTGCCTGTGACAAGAATATTTTTTGAACTGATATTTTCGTTTAGTAAGTTGTTTTTTGATGTCTCAGTGGGTGAAAAGTGATAATCTGCAATGCTTCCTGTAACACTTCTGTTAACTTCTTCTGGAAATGGTGCACGTTTATTAAAAGTTCTTAGTCCTGCCTCTACATGACATACTTTAGCTCCCGAGTAAAAGGCGGCTATGCTTGCGGCCATAGTGGTTGTGGTGTCGCCGTGCACATATACATAATCAGGCTTAAATTCTTCTAAAATAGGCTTTAATCCTGTTATGATATCAGCCGTTAAAGAAAATAGATTTTGATTTGGCCTCATTAAATCCATATCAAAATCTGGTGTTAATTCAAAAAAATCCAACACCTGATCAAGCATCTCTCTATGTTGAGCAGTGATACATATTTTGGTTGTGAATTTATCTTGGTTTATTAGAAATTCTTTCACCAAAGGCGCCATTTTAATTGCTTCTGGTCTGGTTCCAAAGATGATAAGGTTTTTCTTCTTCATCAATTAAACTTTATGTCTTTTTAGTAGATTTGATCATTGATGTTTGGGGCAAAAATAGCATTAAATAATTGTTAAGCAAGTATAATAATCAGTCCGTCTTTAAACCGTAAGCTTTCTATTTGTAGATTTATTTATTGTAATTTCTTTTCTCATTTTAACTTAATAACTAAAGTGCTTGGCAGCCGGTTTTATTTAGATAAATAATTTTACCTAAACACAGCGCTTAGTTTTAAGTTTTTTAATTTTATCACCCAAATTTTAAATTTACAATGTCTTAATACCCCAAAACATTATTACCTATTTGTAAAATAATCACATTCAATCCTGATTCAAATACCAGTCATACTGTAATTTTATACCTTCTTCAAGGTTTATCTTATAACTCCAACCCAATGAATTAAGCTTTGTTACATCGGTTAACTTCTTCATGGGACCGTCTGGCTTATCGGTATTAAAAACTAAATTACCTTTAAACCCAACTATTTCCCTAATGGTTTCGGCTAAATTTTTAATGGAAATATCTTCGCCTGTTCCTATGTTAATATGTGTATTCCTAATTTCCTTTTCATCCGAATCGTAGGTGTCTTTAAAATTTCTATTTTCCATTAAAAATACGCAAGCATCCGCCATGTCTTCAGACCATAAAAATTCTCTTTTAGGTTTTCCAGAACCCCAAACCTCAAGGCTATTGGCGGTTACACCAAATTTCGCGAGATACTCCATTGCTTCTTGAACATTTTCTAGGCCCAAATCTTTTAAAACTTCATTGATTTTGTTTTCATTTAACAACTTTGCCAGATGAATTTTTCGTAAAAGTGCTGGTAACACGTGCGATTTTTCTAAATCAAAATTATCATTTGGCCCATATAGATTAGTTGGCATTACTGAAATAAAGTTGGTACCATACTGTAAATTGTAGCTTTCGCACATTTTAATCCCAGCGATTTTAGCGATAGCATATGGCTCATTCGTATATTCTAGAGTATTGGTTAAAAGTGCCGCTTCCTTCATCGGTTGAGCTGCATTTTTGGGATAAATACATGTACTTCCTAAAAATAGTAGTTTTTTTACACCATTTAAATAGCATTGATGAATCACGTTGTTTTGAATCATCAAATTTTCATATAAAAACTCTGCTCTATAGGTATTATTGGCAACAATACCTCCAACTTTAGCTGCTGCTAAAATAACGTATTCCGGTTTTTCTGAAGTGAAAAAATTTTGGACTTCTTGTTGATTGGTTAAGTCTAACTCGGTATGCGTTCTATAGACAATATTATCGTATCCTTTGTTTTTAAGTGTTTTTAGAATAGCACTTCCTACGAGTCCGCGATGACCAGCCAAATATATTTTTGAATTTTTATGCATTATAAATAATTATTCAAAATAATTTTTAATTCTGTACCCACCATCTCTTAAAAACTGCTGCTTCTTCATCAATACCAAATCGCTAGACATCATATCTTCAACCAAATCTTCTAAATTATATTGCGGAACCCAACCTAATTTTTCTTTGGCTTTTGTAGCATCGCCAATAAGTAATTCTACTTCGGTTGGTCGGTAATATTTGGGGTCTACGGCTACTACTTCTCTGCCTATCTCTAATGAATATTCAGGTTTGGAACAAGACTTTATATAGCCCTTTTCATCAACACCTTCGCCCTTAAATTCTAATTCAATGCCAACATGTGCAAAGCTCATTCTAACAAAATCTCTAACCGATGTGGTTGTACCCGTGGCAATTACCCAATCTTCAGCTTGGTCTGCTTGTAGAATCATCCACATCATTCGTACATAATCTTTGGCATGACCCCAATCTCGCTTGGCATCTAGATTTCCTAAATATATTTTTTCTTGTAAACCGAGTGCTATTTTTGACGTTGCTCTTGTAATTTTTCTGGTTACAAAAGTCTCACCTCTAATAGGTGATTCGTGATTGAATAGAATACCATTACAAGCGTAAATACCGTAGGCTTCTCTATAATTTACCGTAATCCAATAAGCGTACATTTTGGCAACGGCATAAGGACTTCGCGGGTAAAAAGGCGTGGTTTCTGTTTGCGGAATTTCTTGTACCTTACCATATAACTCTGAAGTTGACGCTTGATAAATGCGCGTTTTTTTCTCCATACCAAGCAAGCGTATGGCTTCCAAAATACGCAGTGTCCCTAAAGCATCGCAATTGGCGGTGTACTCTGGCATTTCAAACGACACCTGGACATGGCTCATAGCTGCTAGATTATAAATCTCGTCCGGTTGTACCTCCTTAATTATTCTTGTTAGGTTAGTGCTGTCTGTTAAATCGCCATAATGTAGAAAGAAGTTCTGATTTTCTACATGTGGGTCTTGATATAGGTGATCAATTCTGTCTGTATTAAACATTGATGACCTTCTTTTTATACCGTGCACTAGATAGCCCTTTTTCAGTAAGAACTCACTTAAATAAGCGCCATCCTGACCCGTAACTCCCGTGACGAGCGCTGTTTTTTGTTGGATTTTCATTGTTTCAAATTTATAACTGAGCTAGTGATCTACAAATGTATTGCTTTTGTTGTTTAAACCAAACCATTTCGTATATTAAGACTGGATTAGAATTTGGCACTAAGGTATTGTTTTATAGTTGTATCTACACTTTTTTCCCATTTTGATAGTTCAAAATTCAAGTGTTTTATTTTGTCATTATTTAAAACACTAAAGTTTGGCCTTGCAGCTTTTGTTTCATAAGATAAAACAGGATTCACTGCATTGCTTTTAAAAAAGTTAGCAATATAATACGCAAAACCATACCAAGAGGTTTGACCGACAGGTGAAAAATGATAGATTCCAAATTGTTGATTGTCCGTTTTGATTAGGAAATATATAAATTTTGCTAATTCTTCACAGCTGGTTGGGGTACCTATTTGTGTGCTCACAACATTCATAGCTTCCTTATTTTCAATCTTTTTTATGACCGTTTTAAAAAAATTATGCCCATAAATTGAATATAACCATGATGCTCTTATGATAAAGTATGAATTTAAAATACTTGATACAAACTTTTCTCCTTCCAACTTTGACTCGCCGTAAGCATTAATGGGATTAGGTATATCTGTTTCTATATAAGGTGTAGAACTGTTGCCATCAAAAACATAATCTGTTGAAATATGAATTAGTATAACCCCTGTCGCATTGCATGCCAAGGCAAGATTTTGAACTGCTTTTGAGTTAATCTGAAACGCTTGTTCAGGGTTTGTTTCTGCCAATTCAACATTTGTGT
The DNA here is from genome assembly GCF_036825875.1 of Paucihalobacter sp. Taxonomy (NCBI): domain Bacteria; kingdom Pseudomonadati; phylum Bacteroidota; class Flavobacteriia; order Flavobacteriales; family Flavobacteriaceae; genus Paucihalobacter; species Paucihalobacter sp. The sequence continues at coordinate 45,446 of NZ_DAISXK010000006.1, forward strand.
AGGCGGCGCAATTTATACAATAATGTATTTGGTTTGAATTAAAAAATAAGTTAAGGTCTTCTTTTTTAGTAATATCTAATTCTGCTTTCGTTTTAAAAATAAAATTAGTAGCATCCTTATTTGAAGAAAATAGTTGCTTTATGGTTAAGGCCAATTGTCCGTTACCGCCTGTTACTAAAACATTGATCATTCCTTTAAATAATTTTCTAAAGTTGGTAGGGATTTATCTTTTTCCGAAATAATTAGGTCATTTGATGGAAAATTCCAGTCAATATTTAAATCTTGATCACTATAAATAATGCCTCTTTCAGCATTTTTATTGTAGTAATTATCGCACTTATAGCTAAATATAGTGTTGTCTTCCAAAACCAGAAACCCATGAGCAAAACCTTTTGGAACAAACATTTGATGTTTATTTTCTTCTGATAAAATGACGGCTGCATACTTAAGATAAGTTTCTGAAGTTGCTCTTAAGTCAACACAAACATCTAAAACGCTACCTTTTATAACTCTGACTAACTTGGCTTGTTCATAATCTCCTACTTGAAAATGAAGACCTCTTAAAACCCCTTTAGATGACTGGGATTGGTTGTCTTGAACAAAATCAATGCCCAATCCTGTATGTTTATAAAAATCGTGTTTATTATAACTTTCATAAAAATAGCCTCGGCTATCTTGAAAGACCAAGGGCTTTAATACAAAACAATCTTTAAGACTTGTTTGTTCTATAATCATATTATTTTAAACTTAGTAGGTAAGTACCATAACCACTTTTTAACAGTGGTTGAGCTAAAGCAGTTAGTTGCGCTTTATTTATGAATCCCATTTTAAAAGCAGCCTCTTCGATAGAACCAATTTTTAATCCCTGTCGTTCTTCAATTACTTGTACAAAATTTGTGGCTTGCACTAAAGAATTAAAAGTACCAGTATCTAACCATGCAGTACCTCTATCTAATATACTTACGCTTAGTTTTCCTCTTTCTAAATAAAATTTATTAATGTCTGTAATCTCCAATTCACCTCTATGACTTGGCTTTATTTGTTTTGCAATATTTACTACTTCATTGTCATAAAAATAAATTCCAGGTACTGCGTAATTAGACTTAGGCTTTTGTGGCTTTTCTTCAATTGAAATAGCTTTACCTGCTTCGTTAAATTCAACGACACCGTAGCGTTCTGGATCTTGGACGTGATAGGCATAAATAATCCCGCCATCTGGGTTATTGTTTGATTGTAGCAACGTAGATAGGCCAGATCCATAAAAAATATTATCTCCTAAAATAAGTGCAACCTTATCATTACCTACAAAATCTTCACCTATTAAAAATGCTTCTGCAAGGCCATTGGGAAACTCTTGAGAGGCGTAATAAAAATCACATCCTAATTGTGCTCCGTCACCTAAAAGTTTTTGAAATAATGGCAAATCCTGTGGGGTTGAAATAATCAATATCTCTCTAATTCCTGCAGACATTAAAGTGGATATGGGATAATATATCATTGGCTTATCATATACCGGCATAAGCTGTTTGCTCACTGCAATTGTGAGTGGATGTAGTCGTGTTCCAGATCCACCTGCCAAGACAATTCCTTTCATATCTTATTGTATTTATTTAGATACCAAGATACCGTTTTTTTTATTCCAGACTCAAAATTTTCATTGGCCTTCCACTCTAAATTATTTTCAATTTTTGAAGCATCTATCGCGTATCTAAAATCGTGGCCCGGTCTGTCAGTAACAAATTTAATAAGTTCTTTATAGGGCTTTCCCTGTGGGATTATCTCATCCAAAACATCGCAGATCTTATGAGCTATATAAAGATTATTTCTTTCATTTTTGCCGCCAATATTATAGGTTTCGCCGGATTGGCCATTTAAAAAAGCCAACTCAATGCCCTTACAATGGTCTGAAACATACAACCAATCTCGAATATTTTTACCATCGCCATAAATTGGAATAGGCTCATTATTGATAGCCTTTCTTATAATGGTTGGAATAAGCTTTTCATCGTGTTGCCTGGGGCCATAGTTGTTGGAGCAATTAGTAGTTACAACATTCATCCCATAAGTGTGAAAATAACTTCTCACCACAAAATCTGATGAAGCTTTTGATGCACTATACGGACTATTGGGAGCGTAAGGGGTTTGTTCTGTGAATAATCCAGTTTCACCTAAGGTGCCATAAACCTCATCGGTACTGATGTGTAAAAATCTATTATTCTCGCAACCAATTTTAGGTTGATGCGGTGCCGACATCCAATAGTTTCTTGCCACATCTATCAAAGTAAAAGTCCCAAACACATTGGTTTGAATAAATGCATTTGGGTTATTAATAGAATTATCTACATGCGATTCGGCTGCAAAATGGATTACGCCATCAAATTTATACCTATTAAATAGCTCTTCAATCAAGTATCGATCGCAAATATCACCTTTAACGAATTTGTAATTTGGTAAATCCTCAATATCTTCTAAATTAGAAAGCTCACCGGCGTAGGTGAGCTTGTCTAAATTTATAAGTTCAATACTTGGATGCTTTTTAAGGAATTCAATAATAAAATTTGACCCTATAAATCCTGCACCACCGGTTATTAAAATGCATTTATGCTTTTTCATCGTATCTTATAACATATTGGTAAAGGCGAATGATTAGGTAAATTAAACCGAGTCCTATAAATCCAAGCACGGGTAAGATTATTACATATTTCATCCAAATAGTCCGATATAGTGACCCTACATCTTGAAAACTAGCTAAGGTGTCAAAATAAACATCCTCTTCAACTTTTTGAGATTCTATATTACTTAGTAATTTTTGAAGCTGAATTTCCTTTTCTAGCAATTCATATTCTTTAGTTACAGTTCTTTCAGAGACAACCGACATTCCGTCCTTAAAAGAGACCATTCCTTTATCAGATTTAGACTCTTCCTCCATTACCCTCATATAAACCTTTTTCAAAGAATCTACTTGTTTAATAGAATTTTGAATCTGTTTCTTTTCTATAGATAGTAACGAATCTCTTTTTTGCATTTTTTTAATTGAATAGGTATTGGTAAACGTACTGTTTAATCCCTCTTCAAGTCTTCTAAAAATATCTTTTTTATATGACCGAACTTCAATTTGAAAAAAATCTCCATTGTATATACTTCTATTTTTTATAAAATCATCGAAATTTACATCTAATTCTTCCGTCCTAACACTGTCAATCGACTTCACATACATGTCATATTCTCTGATTCTGTCATTTTCTGTCTCAGGGCCAGGTGTAATTTCGAAACTTAAAATATCTTTAGCTTCATCTATATCTATATCAAATATATTCTCTAACTGTTTGTAGTCCTTTTCACCAATTAAGGCGTTGTAGTAATTTATGTTTTGGACTAATTGAAATTTTGAGTCAAAATAAGGCTTAACAAGCATTTGCGATCTGTAAATGTCCTTTTGTGATTTTTCTAAAAAAAACCCCAAAACGGCCAAAGATATCATGGTAAAGGCAATGATTTTAATATTCTTAAATATAACTTTTAATACATGAATAATGATGTCATACAAAGCTTTAATAATCGTGCTAAAAAACCTCCCTATTCTATCAAATCCATTTCCTATTAAATTGAAAATTACGATTAAATCTATTTCTTCGTTATTTGAGGAACGAATAGGTTTACTATTGTTTGATTCCGCAGGTAATTTATCACTCATAATTATGTTAGTTAAGAATTTGTTCTATAATTTTTCGGGTTATTACATAGGTTGGTTTTACACCAGTGGTGCCCAAGCCGCCAGAGGCTAAGGTGCTTCCTGTTTCTAGAGGGTTATCACTGGCATAATAGGCATAGCGCACTTTTACATTTTCATTGATACTGCCTCTAATTTTTGAAGCTGACTGTATGGCCTTTTGGTAATGAACACCTTCCATTTCTAGGCCTATCACGTTCCAGGTAGAATCTTTAAAAAATTTAAGGATATCCTTGTTTTGTAAAGAGGTGCCTAAAACGGTTACCATGGTGCCTTCATAAATATCTACGTCACAAGCTTCAAGATCATTTTTAGACAATTCGTTTTTGAACGGATAATTATCTGCCGTTCCTTCAAATATATGCGCCGAAGGAATCATTACATCTCCTTTTTTACCATCTAAAATCCCAGCTTTTCCCATAATTGAAATAGATTCAATATTAAGATATACTTTTTCTCCATTGGCTTTTACAGGCTTTAACAACTCATCAATAGTTTCATAAGCTTGCTCACCAAAAGCATAGTCCATAACAACAATAACCGGTTGTTGTTCGCTTATTAATTTTGGGTCAACCTTTATGTCCAATTTACTTGCGTCAATTTTTGTAATATCAAATATTTGAACGTCTATATTGGTCCCAGAGGCATCGGGGATAAACGTCATTCCTTTCTGCAACGCTTCTTTCTTTACTTTATTGCGCAAAGCTTCATTTTCTTCATTACTCAAAGTTTCGTACAGTTGAAAATTGTGTTGTTTTGGCAAGGTTGATTTAAGAGCATTTGGCGCAAATAAGGTATTCATTACACTGTGCATATTGGCGCTAATTATATGAATAGGGCGCTTTAACATATCCTGCTTTTTTAAAATACTTTTGATGTTATCAGCCCAAATTTCACCGTGAATATGATGACCTAGTCTTTCTCGTAAAACTGGACTGAAGGTGACCGTTCGTTTTTGATCATAAACCAATTCGTCAATCGCCAATTTACCAAGCCAGTATATAATTTCTAAAAATCTCTCGGGCTTTGTTTTAGTAGCGAACTGTGTGTGACTTTGCTTTAATTCGCTAAAGGTCCTGCCTAAAATATTACCAGTATGCGTAAGTGCTATTTCGCGCTCTTGTAAGCTTAACTTTTTACCAGATTTTACCGCTTCTTCTAACTTGATCCAATCTCGAGTGGTTGAACCATCGTCTGAAATCACAACTTTTTTTGCTATTTTATGCGACTCAATGAATAGAAATGTGAGATGCGTAAGTATGTCGTAAATCTCCGATCTGCCTCTAGTGATTTCAATGTTCATTTGTTCGCTATCAATTCTATAGCAATTTCGCCTTCTCTTTGGTGGAATTATGGCTTTAAAATGAGAATTGGAATAACCTTCATCACTCGTGAGGTTTATAAATCTGCACTCTTCAATACCTTCGGGAAGCCTGTCTACAACATATAGCAACCCGTCAAGTTCTGTTTTTTCTTCAGCAATAGTACCGTAAATTTCTGGCCTGAGTAACAAGAGTGATTCTCTTAAAGCATCACCCGAAACACCCATAGGTTTGTAAAAACCGCGATTGAACAAATGTCGCATCGTTATGTACATGCGTTCTATGGCATTTGTACTTTCCTGTGCTCTAGTCCTTCCGGAAGTTCGTTGCTTAGTCATTTCTAATATTTAGCGTGCAAATATACATTTATTTGGTTAATTGTAAACGGTATAAAGCATCAGCAATATTGCGATCGTTAGACAACCTTGGGAGTTTGTTTTGTCCACCCAATTTTCCAACAGACTTCATAAAATCTTGAAATCCGTTACGCTTAATGGTTGTTAATTTTAACTTGGTCAACACCTTACCCACAATTAAATCTTTATAATAACTGTTTTGCTGTTGAAGCGATTTGTCTAAATCAACTATAAATGCTTCTTCATTGCTTGGTGCCTTTTCAAATTCAACAAACCATTCATGATATGGCAATCCCGCATCTGGATTTATTTGTGGCGCTACTGTAAACTCGGAAATTTGAACATTATGGCGCTCTGAAGCTTCTTGAATAGCCTGTTCTACCTCTTTGCCTATCACATGTTCGCCGAATGCGGAAATAAAATGCTTGATTCTACCGGTTACGATTATACGATAAGGCTTTAAACTAGTAAATTGAATAGTATCGCCTACGTTATAAGCCCACAAACCTGCGTTGCTGGAAATAATCATTACATAATTTACGTTCGATTCCACCTCCTTAATGGTGAGACGTTTTGGAGCTTCTGAATAAAATTCGTCAGCCTGAATAAACTCGTAAAAAATTCCTGAATTTAGTAGCAATAACATTCCTTTTTCAGACTGTTTGTCTTGGTAAGCGAAAAAGCCTTCGCTCGCAGGAAACAATTCTAAACTATCAACATTGCGGCCAATTAATTTTTGGAACTTAGCTTTATAGGGTTCAAAGTTTACACCACCAAAAATAAATAGTTCAAAATTCTTGAAAATATCACCTACAGGTTTTTGTTCGCGCTCAATTAACTTTTCAAAATACATTTGAATCCATGAAGGAATACCAGAAATAACCGTCATGTTTTGATTAATCGTCTCGTCTACTATTGCCGAAACTTTGGTTTCCCAATCTTCAATGCAATTTGTTTTCCATGATGGTAGTCTGTTTTTTTGAAGATATTTTGGCACATAATGTGCGACAATACCTGATAATCTTCCTAATTGAATACCGTTTTTAGTTTCTAAAATAGGACTGCCCTGCAGGAAAATCATCTTACCATTAATAAATTTTGTGTTGCCCGTTTCATTAACATAATGAAGTATGGCATCGCGGGCCGCATTAATATGAAACGGCAAGCTATCTTTGGTTATAGGAATGTATTTAGCACCAGAAGTAGTGCCCGATGTTTTAGCAAAATATTTAGGTCTACCTTTCCATAAAATGTCTTTTGATCCCGCAACCGCCTGATCAATATAGGGCTTTAAATCTTCGTAATCCCTAACAGTAACGCGATTCACAAAATCTTCAAAACTATAAATGTCCTCAAAATGATGATCGCGTCCAAATTTGGTATTGGCAGCCGATTTGATCAGGGATTTAAAAACCTTCTCTTGCGTTTTAATGGGATTATTAGACCATTTCTGAGTTTTTCTAACTATGTATCTAGCAAAAGGTTTTGCTAATAAAGACTTGAGTTTACTCATTTATTCGAAATCGATGAAATTAGTTGGATTTACTGGATACCCTTTGCTCCAAAGCTCAAAATGTAAATGGGGTCCAGTGCTGTATTCGCCCGTGCTTCCTGCAAGGGCAATTACTTCCCCGGCTTTCACTAGGTCGCCTTGGGTTTTACTTATAGAAGCATTGTGTTTGTAAACAGATAGTAATTCTTGTCTGTGCTCTATAATTATAACATACCCCGTTTCGGCGGTCCATTCTGCAAAAATTACCGTACCGTCGGCAGTTGCCTTCACTGGTGTGTCTTTAGGGACCACAATGTCTACTGCATAATGTTTGTCTTCAATGCTGTAAGGAGAAGATATTTTTCCGTTTGCTGGCGGAAACAACACAAAGTTTGAAGCGATGGCTTCGGTTTCAAAAATATTGAATTTATCTTCCTTACTCACTTTTTCTCTAAGCAAAGAATCTTCTCGACTTCTTAGCACCATCTCTGTTAATTCGTCTTTTCTAACGGCATCCATAATAGAATCTTTGTTGAAATTTACGGCTGCGACATCACCGGTTAACACTTTTTTAATAGAGGCGTAATATTGTTCATTCAAAGAAATAACGCGATGTAAAGAGTCTGTTTTATAATTGAGTTCTAGGGCTTGTCTTTTAAGTGCGGTTGAAGAATATCCTGGAATAAATTCCCTTAAAGTGGTAAAGGCAATAAGCAAAGTAGTTAAAACGACCAATATAATGGCTGAAAGCGAGACCAAAACAAATACATTGAGTCGCGTGAGTTTGATGGCGAAGCGCTCTTCAAAAGTGTCTTCGTTAAGTATTACCAAACGGTACTTTGAGAATAGTTTTTTAATAAATCGCTTTTTCTCCTTTACTTTCGCCATAGTTGTACAAAATTAAATAAAATAAACGCGTAATAATAGCAATGCTAAAGTTTAGTTGAAAACGTTTAGATTAAACTATAATTGTTAACTTTGCATCAATAAATTTTATAAAAGATGATAGCATCAAGCATATTTTTAGCACTGGGTCCATGGCAAGTTGTACTGATTGTTGTGGCTATTTTATTGTTATTTGGAGGAAAGAAAATTCCCGAATTGATGCGAGGCTTAGGCAGTGGCATTAAGGAATTTAAAGACGCCAGTAAAGAAGACAAAGACGCATCTAAACAAGATGCAAAAAAATAATTAAACTTAACTGTTTTTAAAAGACCAACTTGTTCAAGTTGGTTTTTTTATTTATTTAAATTTAACAGATTCTAAAATGGCTTCTATTTCGTGAACGTAATCCCGCTTTTGTACCGATGGTGCATAAACATAACCTTCGGCCATTAGGTAACGGTTGTTGGCCTTGTCTTCAATGGCGTAATTAACAAATGGTCCACCCATGAAATCGTTTTCCATTCGCCAAATCCCTTTGGTTATTATAGCAGGTTTATTATCTATAGTACCTTTGAATACATAAGGTGAAAAAGCCGTTTCTGTAGTCATATAAGCAGTAGGTTTCTCACCTTCAATATATTTTTGTCCGAAAGCATTTCTAATGCTTATGATATCTACAACAGCACTATCGCCTTGTCGTATACTTTCTAAAGGCACTTGATATAGCATAATATCTAGGGTTCCGGTAGTCAAGGTCTTTCTAATCCAGAAAAAATTATCTTCATTTTTTGCATACCTATAAACCGAAGGAAAATTTAAGGATATACCAAGCTGCTGTTCAATATTGGCGGTTTCTTTAAGTGAAATACCAATGCGTCCTTGCTTTTCTACTAATTCTTGTTTTTTAAAAGCATCCACTATTGTACCTACATTGGTCTGAAGTTGTTCTAAAATTTCAGCTTCATTTTTGCCACCTACAATAACTACTGTTTGAGGTTTAGCAAATAGGTTGTATTCAACAACCGTTTGAGGGTTTTTCCCGACCTCTATTTTTAACACCAATCTATTCTTGGCAGCAAAACCACTAAACACCTCTGGTGGTAATTGATTGATTGAAAACATCGGTTCGTCTTGGGGTAATCCTTCGTATGGCGCAGCGAGTATATCTCTTATGGCGTCACCGATGCTGCCTTCCCAATTATCATTAGAGGTCACTACATTTAGATGGTTAATGTTTCCAGAAGATGCTGAAACTGTTTTTTTGCCAGGCTCCCCTTCTTCACATGAGAAAAAAAGGAAAATAGACATACATGCAATTAAATATTTGGCCATAGACTGATTGATTTAAAAAATTACTGCGATACCACAAGAACCGTACCTATTTTAAGGCTGTTGCTTGACATTCTATTCCATTCTTTTATATTGTCTACCGATACACCAGGGAATTTTTGCGCAATACTCCAGAGTGAATCGCCTTGACTAACCGTGTAAGTTTTTTTTCCTGAGGTGTTTGTTGTGGTTACTGTGTTGGTTACTGTTGCTGGTTTTGTAGCTGCAGTAGTGCCACGGGGATAGATTGTAAGCCGCTGTCCAACTTTTAAATTATTGTTTCTCAGGCCATTCCATTGTTTTATTTGGTTAACACCAACGCTGTATTGTCTAGCAATTTTACCTAAATAATCGCCGCTTTTTACACGGTAAGTTACCTTAGTATCATTGTCGAAAAATTGTGGTAGTGGTTTTTCTCTTTTTTCAAATTGCTCTTTAGCATAAGCATATATAGCTTCCTCATTCGCCACAAATACACCCAAGGCCTCTAAAGGTAGTTCTAAGGTGTAATGCTTGCCTTCAACTTTTGGAATAATATCTAATTTATACGACGGATTTAAAAACTGAATGGTTTCTATATTAAGACCCGTAACTTCAGCAATATGATCGAAAGAAATCATTTGTTTCACATGGACTGTATCTGTTTGGAAAAAGTTAAACTCAGGCTTATTGGGTTTAAAACCGTGTTCTTCTGCGTATTCAAAAACATACATTGTTGCAAGAAAAGCAGGAAGATAACCCGCGGTTTCTCTTGGTAAATTGTGTCTGATATTCCAGTAATTTTCATAACCTCCGGAACGTCTAATAGCTTTGGTTACATTTCCTGGGCCTGAATTATAGGCCGCAAGTGCTAAGTCCCAATCACCAAAAATTTCGTAAAGTTTGGAAAGGTATTTTGCTGCAGCCTCTGTTGATTTTATAGGGTCGCTGCGTTCGTCAACATAACTGCTCACGTCTAAATTGTACATTTTCCCTGTAGTGAACATAAATTGCCACAAACCAGTGGCACCAACTCTTGATTTGGCCTTTGGTTTTAAAGCCGATTCTACTATTGCTAAATATTTTATTTCAAGCGGAATGTCATGTTTATCGAGTTCTGTTTCAAATAATGGGAAATAAAAATGACTCAAGCCCATTAAATTTTGAAGCGAATTGCGTCTTGTTTTTAAAAACCGCTTGATAACCGATTCCAAAGATGGATTGTACTCTACATTAAATGGGGTTCTAGCGTTAAGTCTTGAAAGTCTTGCTTTTAAAGTATCGGTTGATAATTCTGGATACTCAACTTCTTCAAAGTTTAATTGACTCACATCGTTGTAAATAGAGTCAAATGCCTCTAAACTGTAAAGTTCCTTAAACCAAAATTCATCTAACGCCAACGACAGGGAGTCGTCCTTAAAAGTTCTTATATCTATAGAATCTTTTAATGATGGAATACGCTTATCAACAGTTAACTTACCGTCTACAAGGGTGTCTCTTTTTTGAGACTTATCATCGGCTTGGGAATAGGCGGAACAAGAAAAAAGTAAAAACAAAGCAATACACAGAGGCAAATGTTTCATGATGAATAATTTTATATAACAACGTTCCAAAATGCAACATTATTAACTCAAATATAATATTTATTCTAAAATAGCCGCAATTCCTGGCAAAGTTCTGCCTTCTAGGCTTTCTAACATTGCACCGCCACCCGTACTTACATAACTCACTTTCTTTTCAAATCCAAATTGCTTAACCGCGGCGACCGAATCACCACCGCCAACAAGTGAAAAGGTACCGTTTTTAGTCGCATTAGCAATTGAATTACCTAACGCAATAGTTCCCTTCGCAAAGTTGGGCATTTCAAAAACCCCTAAAGGGCCATTCCATAAAATAGTTTTAGATTGGTTTACAATCGTGTCAAAGTTTTTTAAAGATTTTGGACCGGCATCTAAACCTTGCCAGCCGTCGGGAATTTTGGTAACATCTACAACCTGTGTTTCTGCTGTATTTGAAAAGCTATTGGCTGCAACTACATCCACAGGAAGATGTATTTGTACATTTTGTGCTTTGGCCTTCTTTAAGATTTCTAAAGCTAAATCCAATTTATCGTCTTCGCAAATTGAATCGCCAACACTGCCGCCTTGTGCTTTAATAAAAGTAAAGGTCATACCTCCTCCAATGATCAAATGGTCAACCTTACTTAATATATTTTCGATCACGGTAATTTTTGAGGACACTTTAGCACCACCCAAAACTGCTAAAACTGGTTTTTCACTATTATTTAAAACTTTATCAATACTCTTAATTTCTTGGGCAAGTAATATTCCAAAGCATTTGTTGTTTGGGAAAAACTTAGCTACTATCGTCGTTGAAGCATGCGCACGGTGCGCTGTTCCAAAAGCATCATTCACATAAATATCACCTAGTTTTGAAAGCTGTTCGGCAAATACTTCATCACCTTTTTCCTCTTCTGGATGAAATCTTAGGTTTTCTAATAACAACACGGACCCTGGTTTTAAATTAGCGGCCGCAGATTCGGCTTCAGGTCCTACACAGTCAGAAACAAAAGCTACTTTAATACCAATTTGAAACTCTAGTTCTTTTAAAATATGTCTTAAAGAAAACTCATCTTCCACGCCTTTTGGTCTGCCTAGATGAGACATTAAAACGCAGCTACCGCCATCTTCTAAAACTTTTACTATAGTTGGTTTAGCCGCTGAAATTCTTGTGGCGTCGGTAACCTCAAATTTATCGTTAAGTGGCACGTTAAAATCTACTCTAATTAATGCCTTTTTTCCCTTAAAATTAAAATCGTGTATTGTTGTCATTTTCCATAATTTAAAACACAAATATAAGTGTTTCATCATTATTATAACAGTCGATTTCTGTTATCTTTGTGTCATGTTGTTTTCAGATATTCTAGGGCAAACTCACATTAAAAATCACCTTACTACCAGCGCTAATTATGGCAGGATACCACATGCGCAGTTATTTGTAGGGAAAGAAGGTGTTGGCACCTTGGCAATGGCCATAGCATACGCACAATATGTAATTTGCAATAATGTTGAAGGCGAAAATAACAACGGGAATAACAGTTGTAATTTAAAATTTAAACAATTTTCGCATCCCGATTTACATTTCGCTTTTCCAGTTACTACAACCACTGCCATAAAAAGCCATCCCGTTTCTAATAATTTTATGACCGAATGGCGCGCGCTATTAAAGGAACAGCCTTATGGGAATTTATTTGATTGGTATAAAAAAATTGGAGTAGATAACAAGCAAGGACAAATTGGGGTTGATGAAGCGCATGATATTGTTAAAAAACTATCGCTCAAATCCTATGAAGGCGGTTATAAATTTATGATTATTTGGATGGCTGAGAAAATGAACTCAGCCAGCGCCAATAAACTCCTAAAGCTTATTGAAGAACCACCAGAAAAAACGGTTTTCATTTTAATTGCTGAAGAAGAAGAGCAGATCATTGGCACCATTCGATCGCGTTGTCAGGTGTTGCATTTTCCACCACTGTCTAATGAGGTTATTGAAGAAGGTTTGGTTAAACAGTTTAATATTGACAAACGCGTTGCTGCAAATATTGCCAACCAATCTAACGGAAATTACAACAAAGCTTGCGACCTTGTCTACCAAGATAGCGAAGATTTACAATTTGAAAATTGGTTTGTGTTTTGGGTAAGAAGTGCATTTAGAGCAAAAGGAAACAAAAGTGCAATACACGACTTGATTAGCTGGAGTGAAGAGATTGCAAAAACTGGACGCGAAACTCAAAAGCAGTTTTTACAGTTTTGCATTGAATTATTTAGACAGGCGTTAATGTTAAATTATAATACGGGTCCGCTTGTATATATTGAAACAAAATCTGAAGGTTTTAAACTTGAGAACTTTGCCCCTTTCGTAAACCAAGATAATATATTAGACATTGTAGAAGAACTAGAAAGCGCCATGTATCATATTGAACGCAACGGAAATTCTAAAATTATTTTAACAGATTTATCTATCAAACTCACAAGATTACTTCACAAAAAAAGTCAGGCAAATGCCTGACTTTAAAATTATTGCGCCTATCATAAGCTAGTTTTTTTCTTCGTATGCTTTATTTAAAGCCTCTGTAATTGTCTCTGTAAGGTCGGATGATTCTTCACCATACATTACGCTTCCTGCATCATTACCTCCTAAGATATAAGCGTAGTTATTTTTCTCACCATATTCTTTCACAAAAGACTTAACTTTTGAAATTACCGAGTCAATTTCTGTTTGAAATGCCTTTTCCAATTCTTGTTGCTCCACTTGAAATTGTTGCTGTAGTCCTTGTTGCTTTTGACCCAATTGTTGATACACTTCTTGAAGTTGTGTTTGACTCATGGATTTCTCCTTAGATTGAAACTCCATTACCTCGGCTTGAAAGCGCTGACTTAAGCTGTCCATTTTTTTGGTAAACTTTGTGTTTAAACCCTCGTACTTGGTTTCTAAATCTATTTTCATTTGATAATTGTTTATCAAATCACCGTTATTAACATAACCTATTTTGGCTTCCTGCTGACAAGAGGTTAATAATAAAAGTCCAACTACTACTAAAATATGTTTCATGAATTTATTTTTAAATTTCTGCAAATGTATAAAAGTTGATTTGTTTTACAACTTTTTATATTAATAGATAAAATTAATTACAAAAACCATTTTAATATTCAGTAACTATTAAAACTGAGTTTAAATAAGCCCATCTGCTTTACTTAAATAAATAGCTAACCTTACGAGTTGTTTTGCCAGATTAAAAACGATTACAGGGCTTTATTTTAATTTTTGCATTTTTTTACAATGTAAATACGCGAAGAAAACTCTCCAGATCGCATTGCTTTGAAATTTGATCTTAACCCAACCCAAAAAGCTTTCAAATAACGATAACGACCGCTTTGATATTTCTCTGAAAGTAAACTCACATAGAATGCATCAAAATACAATGGCTTTTTCTGAACAACAATCATGTTGTGCTGTTGGAATAGTTTTGAGATAGATGCCTGAGAAAAATGCCAGAGATGTCTAGGAACATCATAAGCGGCCCAAAATGATTTATAAACTTGTGCATCGTAGCTTTTATAATTTGGCACTGCTATTACTATCGCGCCATTCGGTTTTAATAATCGCTTTAGATTTAAAATTTGCTGGTCTAAGTTCGGCAAATGCTCTAACACATGCCAAAGCGTAATGACATCGAACGAGTGGTCTTTTAAGTGATCGAACTTATCAATATTAAAAACAGAATTGTTGGTTTTCTTATTTGCTATGCTTCGCGCTTGTTGGTTTGGTTCTATTCCCAACACTTGCCATTTATTATCAGCAGCAGTCTTCAAAAAATCACCTGTGCCACAACCTATATCTAAAAGTAATTTAGAATCGGTTTTAAGTGCATTAATCAAATTTACCTTTTGGCGAAGGGCAATTTCCTTAATAAAATGATATAACTTTTCTAAGGTATTGCGTTTAGCATCGGTATGTGAAATATAGTCTTCACTTTTATAATACGCCGGAAGTTGATCTTCGCAAGGTTGTGGAGTGGTTTTGAAATATTCAAATTCTTCATCAAAAACCAAGGTAAATTCTTCACCCGAAACGGAGAAATCTTTTACTTTAAATGAAGATGGATTTAAATACTTTTGAGACATAATTTTTCTTGGAAACAAAAATGTTCCACGTGGAACTTGTTAAATTATCTTCCCATGTAAACTAAAAGAACCGAGACGTCATTAGGCGATACGCCACTAATTCTTGAAGCTTGCGATACCGTTGCGGGCCGAATTTTATTAAGTTTCTCTCTCGCCTCCATACTCATAGATTTGATTTTAGAATAATCAAAGTTTCTTGGTATTTTCATATCTTCAAGTCTGTTGAGCTTATCTGCGTTGTTCTTTTCTTTTTCGATATAACCTGCATACTTTACCTGAATTTCGGCTTGCTCAATAACCTCATCATCCAACTTATGTGCCATAACATAATCCCGTACTGAATCAATTTTAACCATGTCTTCAAATCCGATATTTGGGCGTGCAAATATCTTAAACATTTTATCGGACTGTTGCATGGGTGATGATTCATTATCCGAAAGTATAGGGTTTATTTCCTCTGGTTTTACGCTCGTATCTTTAAAAAATTGAACGAAGTTTTCGGAAGCGGCTTGTTTTTCCTCCATGCGTCTTAAACGTTTTTCAGAGGCTAAGCCAAGCTCAAATCCTTTAGGTGTTAATCTAAAATCGGCATTGTCTTGACGTAATAAGGTTCTGTATTCTGCACGTGAGGTGAACATTCGGTATGGTTCTTCGGTGCCTTTGGTAATAAGATCATCTACCAAAACCCCAATATAAGCCTCATTCCGTTTTAAGATAAATGGCTCCTTGTCTTTTACCTTTAGAGCGGCGTTTATTCCAGCCATTAATCCTTGTGAAGCCGCCTCTTCATAACCTGTAGTGCCGTTAATTTGACCTGCAAAATATAATCCGGAAATTAACTTGGTCTCTAAGGTATGCATTAATTGTGTGGGTGGAAAATAATCATATTCTATAGCGTATCCTGGCCTGAAAAACTTCACCTTTTCAAAACCGCTAACGGATTTCAACGCTTTAAATTGAACATCCTCTGGCAAAGAGGTTGAAAACCCATTTACATAAACCTCTACTGTATTCCATCCCTCAGGCTCCACAAAAATTTGATGTCGTTCCTTATCTGCAAATCGGTTAATTTTATCTTCAATTGACGGACAGTAACGCGGCCCTAAACTTTTAATACGGCCATTAAACATAGGCGATCTATCAAATCCTTCCCGAAGTAAATCATGCACTTCCAAATTGGTGTAAGTCATATAGCATGAACGTTGCGCTTTTAACGGCTTCGTACTGTCTAAATATGAAAACTTAGCAGGCAAATCGTCTCCCTTTTGTTCCTCCATTTTTGAATAATCCAACGAACGCCCATCTACACGTGGTGGCGTACCGGTCTTCATCCTTCCGGAATCAAATCCTATGCCAACCAATTGCTCTGTTATTCCCGTGGCTGCTTTTTCCCCAGCTCTGCCGCCACCAAAGTTTTTATCACCTATGTGAATAAGTCCATTTAAAAAAGTGCCATTGGTAAGCACAACCGTTCTGGCTTTTATTTCAATTCCTAAGGAAGTCTTAACGCCTACTACTTTATCTTTTTCAACTAGTAATGCGTTTACCATATCTTGATAAAAATCGAGATTCGGCGTACGCTCTAACATCAGTCTCCAATCTTCTGCGAAACGCATTCTGTCACTTTGCACTCTCGGACTCCACATAGCAGGCCCTTTGCTTTTATTAAGCATTTTAAACTGAATTGCGGATGTGTCACTTACTATGCCGCTATAACCGCCAAGTGCGTCTATTTCTCTTACTATTTGACCCTTTGCAATTCCGCCCATGGCAGGGTTGCACGACATTTGCGCAATGTTTTGCAAATTCATGGTAATAAGTAATGTTGAACAGCCCATATTAGCAGCGGCAGCAGCGGCTTCACCACCGGCATGACCTGCACCCACTACTATAACATCATATGTATCCTGAAATAAACTCATTTAAATTGTTTCACGTGGAACATTTCCGATTGCAAATATACATCGAAACCAATAATCTATACCATTTTTGAGAGATAGTAATTTTCTTTTGAACGCATTAACTCAGTATCATTAATACCCTTATCTTTATATCCACAGAGGTGAAGTATACCGTGAATCATAACGCGACTTAACTCTTCATTAAAGTTTGATTCGAAATCTTTGGCATTATCGGCAACACGTTGTACAGAAATATAAATATCCGAATGTAAGATGTTTCCTATACTATTGTCAAAAGTTATAATATCCGTAAGGGTATCGTGTTGTAAAAATTCCACGTTTAATTTGTGCAAATAATCGTCGTCTACAAAAATAAAATTTAGCTCACCTTCTGTTTTTTCCTCATCAATAATAGCAATAGCAATCCATTCTGAAACTGTCTTCTCGTTTCGTAATTTAAAATCTGTTTCGTAATAAAAATTAATCATTCCTCTTAAAATAATCTTGAACGCGTTTTTTAAAAAATTCGCGCAAAGGTAAGGCTTCCCTATTTAAGATCTCGCTGGTGTTAAAATATTCTTTGGCTGTCGGAATTTGGTTGGTATTAGTGTTGGTGAAATTAGTGCGATTGGTTTCAGATTGCCTTTTGGTGTCCTGACCTTGTTGAAAGGTCGCGTTTTCCAATTTCAACAATTCATACTGCAATGCCATCATCTTTTGAAGGGTTTGATTGGTAAAGCCTTTGTTGATTAAATCCAACTCTACCTCTTCCATTTTCTTGATTAAATCACCTACCTGACCTGAGCCTTCTTCCTTGCCAATTTTATCTTGCAACGCCTGACGTAATTTTTGTTGCTGTTGATAAATTTCATACAGCTCTCCGTTTAATTCTTCGTTACCTTGACCTTCACCTTCTCCTTGGGTGTCTCCATCCTGACCTTCGCCTTCTTGTTTACCCTCATTTCCTTCTTTTCCTTCTTCGCCTTCTTTTCCTTCTTCACCGTCTTTTGGTTTACCATCCTGGCTCTTTTTAAGGCCTTCTTCCATCATTTTATTCAGCTCTTCCTGACTCATAATAATGTCGGGTAATGGATCGCCACTCTCCTTACCAGAACCTTTACCAGAAGCATTCATTTGAGATTCCATATTGTCTAACACATCACTTAAAAAATTTGCCAAGGTATTGGCCGCAGTAATGGTGTATTGCTGAGAGGCAATACCTTGATATAACTGATTCTCACTTAAAGCATCCAACGCTTTATCTATATTATAGAACACATCGGTAATTTGTTTGTTAACTTCTTCTGAAAGTGAAGGTTGCCTCAAAGACAACGCAAATAAGCTATCGTCTACATGCTCAAAATGTTCTCTTAGATTTTTTTGGTTCACCACAAATTTACCATAATTACTGTGGTTAATTTCTATGCGTCTAAACTGATCCATCAAGCTTTCCTGATCGAATGAAAACAATAACAAATTATCCAAAATCTGTCGCAAAGCTGCCGCATCCTCAGACATTTGATCGCCACCAGCCATTTGCATGGACTGAGCCATTTTTTGCGCCATTTGTTTCATTTTTTTCGCTGCTTTCTTTTGCTGCTCTTTGGCTTTGTCTTGTTTTTGTTCTGCGCCTTGATTATCGCCCTTTTCTTGCTGTTCTTTCTTTTCTTCTAAGGCTTCTTTTGCCTCTTCTTGTTCCTGTTTAATGCTTTCCTCGGTTGGTTTATCTTGTTCTATAGGCATTGGCTTTTCTAGCGCATCATTTTCCTTTAGAAGCTCTTCCATTTGTTTTTGAAATTCTTCGAATTCCTTATTGAGTTCTTCTTGCTTTTCGGCTGTGTTTTCTTCTATTGATTTCTCGGATAAATCATCTTGTTTCTCAGAAAGTCTCTCCAAATCTTTAGCTAATTTTTCTTGTTTTTTAGCAACGTAAAAACGCTTGGTAAGTTCTAAAAGCTGTTTTAAACTGCGTTTTTTAGTCTGATTTTGCTTGGCTAATTCTTCTAATTTTTGAGTAAACTCTTCTTTATTGATTTTATCTTGTAGTTTTTCTAACTCTTCAAGCAACTTTTCATCTTGCTTAAGTTTACTTTCATTTTCCTTTAAACGCTCTTTTAAGGCTTCTTTAAATTCATCAGTTTCCGGGTTCTCTTTTTGAAACTCTTCTAAATTTTCTTGCAACTTTTCGTTGAAATTTTGCATCATTTCTTCTTGTTGCTTTTGCCGTTTTAAAAACTCCTCAAGCTTCTTCTTATCATTAAAATTGAGTTGCTCCTTTTCGATTTGAGTTTTGGTTAGTTCCTCAAGCTTTTTATCTTGTTCTTCTAATTTTTCAAAAGATTTATTGAGGTCTTTTATGGTTTCGTTTTGCTGTTCTAGCTGTTTGTTTTCTTCTTCATCTTGGGTGCGTTTTCTATAAGTGAAAACGCTGCTTTTAGAGCTTTTGAAGTTGTTAACGGCATCGTTGTCGAATACTTCAAAATACAAATTGTAACTAATGCCCGCTTCAATGTTTAATTGATTTGGAAAGGCACTCACAAACTCATCAAATGTCGAATTAGAAATAGCGATGTCTTCCGTTTTTTTAAGCATTTCTTCTCCAGAAGGATAATACACCAATTGTAATTTTCGTAAACCGTAGTCGTCACTAACTTGGCCATAAAAATACAGGCTTTGCTGATCTATGCTATCGGTTTCAACTTTCAGATTTAATTCTGGGTAAGCATCACGAATCACCTTGATATTAAACGCCAAACTTTCGTAATTCTTTAATGCTTGATTACTAATATTAATGCTGTAATTAAAATTATTAAATAGACGTTTTTCCGCAGAAAAGTCATCTTCATTGTTCTGTGAAAATGGAATGGAATCCTCTGCATAAATTTGGATATCATCAGTGGCTTTAGTTTTCATCATCCAAGTCACCTTTGTACCTTCTGGAACAACAGCATTTCCGGTGCTTTTTAATGTTTCGTCTTGTTTGTTAGTATGTGAAGGATAATCCATAACCATCTCAAATGACATCAGTTTTGGTACATTAACCACCGAAAGCACATAGGGCTTAGAAACCACGCCATTGGCTGTAAAATTAAACTCGGTGTTGCCTTTTGGTTGTGTGAATGTATATTCGTACTCACCCGCAGAACGCTGTTTCAGAAAATATGAATTTCCTTCAAAATGTATTTGGGGATTCTCCGGCAATACATCACCAACCGCTGAAACTATCAGCTGAAATGGCTTACCTTCCAAAGCTTTTAAGTCATTATTCAAAACAAAAAACTGAAATGGCGCTGGCGGCTCATAAGCAGTTTTATAATTTACCACACGCTCATAACCATCGCTAAACCAATTAATTTTACCAGTTGCTATTGATAAAAGCAGAATGATAACGGGAACGGCGGCGTATTTTAAATATTTTTTATTGGTGGCGAAGTTTACTGCAAGCTTAAATGGGACTGGTGATAATTCGGCCGATTTTTGATCTATCCCAGCTAGAAGCAATTCGCTTTGCTGAGTCTGCTGTTTTAATTGAAGTACGTTTAGTAATTTATCATTGACCTCGGGAAAGTGATTACCAATGATTTTTGAGGCTTCGTGGTAGCCTATACCTTTTTGTAATTTAAACAGCTTCAATAAAGGCCTCACGATAAACTTCGCCAAGAGCGTTGTTTCTACCAACACAAACAACCAAAATAATATGGTTCTAAGTGTTGTGTTGAGCCATAACAAATATTCAACCATCAACGTAAAGAACAGATACAGTAGGCCAATTGAGAAAAACAATATAATTCCTTTCAACAATTCATTGGTGTAAAAACGCCGGATAAACTGCTCAAGTTTGGTTTGTATTATGGTAAAATTGCTCAAGCCTTAAAATATTTCTTAATAGTCAGTATATAAACTACTAAACTACAATTTTATTTTTATGGCTAAATACTTAACTTTGGTAAGATTCTGTTAATTTCGAAGAACTGAATAGATAATAAGTTTTTAGAAAGAATACTATGTCCGTCCAACTCCTTAATTGGCCATCAATCTCATGAAAGATTTAAAATATTTAGCGGCTTTTTCCATCCCTTTGGTGTGCATAATAGGGCTAAAGTTTCAAAACTACTGGGTGTTTGCAACTCCTGTTTACGCTTTCGTTTTTATTCCTGTTCTGGAATTATTACTCCCAATAGATAATGATAATTTATCGACCGCAAACGCTAATCATAAACTAAAAAACAAATTATTCGATTGGTTGCTTTACCTAAATATACCGGTCGTTTTTGGTTTATTGTACTACAGTTTTATGGTGGTAAGCCAAAATAATTTAGAACTATATGAACTCATTGGACTTATATTTTCTTTGGGAATTGTACTTGGCGTAAACGGAATTAATGTCGCTCACGAATTGGGTCACAGACAACAAACACCTGAGCGTTTTTTGGGAAAATTATTGCTGCTACCGTCGCACTACATGCATTTTTACATAGAACATAATTACGGCCATCATTTGCATGCCGCAACACCAAAAGATCCTGCAACGGCAAAATACAATCAAAGCGTTTATAGCTTTTGGTTAACATCCAGTTTCAGACAATATTTTAGTGCTTGGCGTATTCAACTTAAATTATTGCAAAATAATCAGCGCGGTTTCTTTTCTTTATATAACGATATGTTTTGGTTTGCTCTTTTCCAAATCGGCTATCTCGCCTTAATACTTGTGTTTTTTGGTCCAACAGTGCTATTATTTGCGTTTTTGGCAGGAATCGGTGGCTTTATTCTTCTCGAAACCGTTAATTACATTGAGCATTATGGTTTGCTTCGTCTTAAAAAACCATCCGGAAAATACGAGCGCGTACGCGAAATTCATTCATGGAATTCTAACCATATTGTTGGCAGAATTGTGTTGTACGAACTTACCAGACACAGCGACCACCATTATAAATCATCTAAAAAATATCAAATATTAGATTGCCATGATGTGAGCCCGCAAATGCCTTTTGGCTATCCAACTTCTATGGTTATGGCGCTTTTTCCACCGTTGTGGTTCGGCGTAATGAATAAGCGCATTCCCAAGGAAATGATATCATAAAACTCCCACAAATATAAGTTTAAGTAAGGCTTACTTATTATCTTTGTTTCTCAAAATACAATCATAAAATGAGTAAATCCATAAGAGTGCGTTTTGCACCAAGTCCAACTGGACCGCTCCATATTGGCGGTGTTCGCACAGCCCTTTTCAATTATTTATTCGCAAAAAAACACGACGGCACTTTTATACTGCGAATTGAAGATACCGACCAAAAAAGGTTTGTGCCAGGTACCGAACAATACATCATCGACGCCTTAAATTGGTGCGGCATTACCATAGATGAAGGACCGCAACAAGGCGGTAAATTTGGCCCTTATAAACAAAGTGAACGCAAACACATTTATCGTCAGTATGCCGAAGAATTAGTGTCAAAAGGAAAAGCTTATTACGCATTTGATACAGCCGAAGCACTTGAAGAACTCAGAAAAGAACACGAAGCACAAGGCAAAACCTTTATTTACAATTGGCACAACCGCGAAAAAGGAAAACTTGTCAATTCCCTAGTATTAGAAAAAGAAGTGGTAGAAGCCAAGATAAATACAGGTGAAGATTATGTAATTCGTTTTAAATCTCCAAAAGACCAAACACTTCATCTTAAAGATATTATTAGAGGCGATATTCAAATAGACACCAATATTTTAGACGATAAAGTTCTATTTAAAAGTGATGGTATGCCAACCTATCACCTGGCAAATATTGTAGATGATCATTTAATGGAAATCACACACGTAATTCGTGGCGAAGAATGGCTGCCGTCCTTGGCTTTACACTACCAACTTTATGACGCTTTTGGCTGGAACGCGCCAGAATTTGCACATTTACCACTTATTTTAAAACCGACAGGAAAAGGTAAACTTAGCAAGCGAGATGGCGAAAAATTGGGATTCCCAGTATTTCCTTTAGAATGGCGCGATAAGGAAACCGGTGCTACAGCTTCTGGATATAGAGAATCTGGCTACTTTCCTGAGGCGGTCGTTAATTTTCTGTCTCTTTTAGGCTGGAACCCAGGTACAGAGCAGGAAATATTTACTATGGAACAATTAATTGAAAGTTTTGATCTAGACCGTGTTCATAAATCTGGCGCGCGCTTTGATCCTGATAAAACAAAATGGTTTAACCACCACTATATGCAGCAACAGTCTAATGAAGCACTTGCTGTTAAATTTAAACAATATACCGAAGCACTAGCCTCGGTTAATTTAAATTACATCACCCAAGTGGTTGGAGTAATTAAAGAACGTGCTACCTTTATTTCAGATTTTTGGGAATTAAGTCATTTCTTTTTTCAAACACCAAAAACTTACGACGACGCTGCACTTAAAAAGGCAGTTAAGGACGACACTAAAGCTGTCTTGGGGCAATTGATAGATGTTGTCTTTAAAATTGACGATAGCAGTGCAGAAAATTACCAAAATACCATTAAAGAGTGGATTACAAATCAAGGTATTGGATTTGGTAAAGTAATGATGCCTATGAGATTAAGTCTAGTAGGTTCGTTGCAAGGACCCGATGTGTTTCAAATTGCATTTATGATAGGAAAGGCCGAAACACTTTCAAGGCTTCAGCGTTTTACGGCTTCAATTTAAAATAAAAAAAATACGCTAAAAGCTAGCATAGACTGATTACCCTTAAACTTGCCTGAGGAATTACCATCAACATCGAGCTGCTGGTCATTAAGTTTATTGAGAATGTTTGTAAATCCGTAGATATAATGAGCACGCAACCTCAAATTATCAAAACCTGCGGTTATGCCAACAACACCGTCTACGTTAAACTGAGAGATTTCCGTAAGATCTCCCACTAACAAATTATTGTAACCGTTTATAATATAGTTTCCTTTAGTCTTGTCTTTTTGCTCCAATTCGCCGTTATATTGAAGCATCGGACCAAAGTCGAGTGTTAAATATCTGTTGGCTAATTTTGCATGCATCAACAAACCCATTTGCGCTGTTAGCATTTTGTATTCTACAAATTCCGATTCTGATAAACCCGATGGCGATGCACCAACATCTAGGCTGTTTTCAGAAAGCTGTATTACATAACTCACATTATACCATTTATGAGGGATGTCAACGTAGGCCGATAAACCACCAATCCAACCAGTGTTAGCCTTTGTAGTGAAATTATCAGTTATAATGTCAAATTGGGTTAAACCTCCCTGAATTCCAAAACCATTTTGAATCGCATATCTCTTGTGTTGGGCATCCATTTTTGTAACAAATCCTAAACAAATTGCTACTAATAAGAAGCAACTAATATTTCTCATCATTTTTACTTTGGTTTGGTTAAATATAACGTAAATTAGTAATTCGTAAATTTTTCACTTAAAATATTTTTGAATTATGAATATCTACTTGTTTCCTATTATTTTTATTGCCCTAGTTATTCTTATATCCGCATTTTTTGTAGTAAAGCAACAAACTGCTGCCATTATTGAACGCTTCGGAAGGTTTCATAGTATACGACAATCCGGATTGAATATGAAAATCCCTTTAGTGGATAGAGTTTCTGGACGTTTAAGTTTAAAAATACAACAGCTTGATGTGCTGGTCGAAACCAAAACTTTAGACGATGTTTTTGTGAAATTAAAAGTGTCTGTACAATACATGGTGATACGAGAAAAAGTCTACGACGCATTTTACCGTTTAGATTACCCACACGAGCAAATTACCAGTTTTGTATTTGATGTGATTCGTGCCGAAGTACCAAAAATGAAGTTAGATGATGTTTTTGTGAAAAAAGATGATATTGCCAATGCGGTAAAATCTGAACTTAACGACTATATGACGGATTACGGATTCGACATAATAAAAACCTTAGTTACCGATATTGATCCCGATGCGCAAGTTAAATCGGCCATGAACCGCATTAATGCGTCCGAACGCGAAAAAATTGCTGCACAATATGAAGGTGATGCACAACGCATTCTAATAGTTGAAAAAGCCAAAGCCGAAGCCGAAAGCAAACGACTACAGGGACAAGGTATAGCAGACCAGCGACGGGAAATTGCTAGAGGATTAGAAGAATCTGTTGAAGTTTTAAATCGTGTAGGTATCAATTCACAAGAAGCCTCTGCCCTTATTGTAGTAACCCAACATTACGACACCTTGCAATCCTTAGGTGAAGAAACCAATAGTAACTTGATTTTATTGCCAAATTCGCCGCAAACAGGTAGCGATATGCTCAATAATATGGTAGCCAGTTTTACGGCTAGTAATCAAATTGGAGAAGCTATGAAACGACAAGAGCGCGAACAGGAAGCCAAAAATAAAAAGTAGCGGCAATTCACAAATTGCCTAAGATTAAAAATTAATAGCCGTGGCAATTCGCTATTTTTATAAGTCCGCCTTGTTTGACCTAAAATGGATTAAAAAAAAATCTAAATCCTATATTTGTATTTCATTAAAAATTTCTAAAAACTTCCTATCTAGGTATGGGTAAAAAGAACAAAATTTTATTAGTTGAAGATGATCCGCGTGTTTGTTCTTTTATAAACAAGGGTTTAACCGAAGAATCTTTCGAAGTCAGTATAGCTTTTGACGGTGAAACGGGCTTAAATATGCTCAAAACCAATAAATTCGATTTGGTAATTCTAGATATTATGTTACCTAATATTAACGGTATTGAAGTGTGTAAACAAATTCGCTCTAACAATAATAAAACGCCCATACTTTTTTTAACAGCGCTCGGAAGTGCAGAAAATGTGGTATTGGGATTAAGTTCTGGCGCAGACGACTATCTCATAAAACCTTTCAAATTTATTGAACTCGTAGCGCGTATTAGAACGCTACTTAGACGTTCCAGCGATTTCGGTATTAGTACTTCAATCGACGATGTATATACATTTATGAACCTTGAGGTAAACGACAGCACAAAAACTGTTGTCCGAAACGAACAGGAACTGTCACTCACCTCAACAGAATACCGATTGCTATTAGTCTTTATTAAAAGCCCAAAAAAGGTGTTCTCGAGAATAGAACTTCTCGAATCTGTTTGGGGTGTGAATTTTGATATGGGTACCAATGTGGTTGATGTATATGTTAACTATCTCAGGAAAAAATTAGAAAAATATAACCAGCCTAGACTTATTCAAACCGTGATAGGTATGGGTTACGTTCTAAAGCTTAACGATGAAGACTAAAACAAAAATTGTGCTTTTTTTGGCGAGTATATTTTCGGGCTATACTCTGCTGTTCAGTGTCTTTATATATTTTGCAGTCGCCCGTTATTCTTATACGGATTTTTTTAAACGTCTTGAATTACGGGCTGTTACAACAGCTAAAATTGAATTGGAAAACTTAGAACAAGACGTTAATACTATTCGTGAATTCAGAAAAGGATATTTAGAAACACTTCCCAATGAACAAAGTTACATTTTTGAAATTGCAACCGCCAACCTGCAGTCTGAAGCACAAAATATGGGCGTTAATGAAACCTTTTTAGCTAACATAATAAGCGAGGGTGCCGATAACATTAAAATAGGTCCTTTGTTTTATTCTGGTGTTGTTTATAAGGCTAATAATAAAGAATACGTATCGGTTGTATCGGCCGAAAATTTATACAGTACCAATAAAAGTAAATATTTAAAAAATCTTTTATTAGTATCAATTCTAGTTGCACTAACCATTATATTTGGTACGAGTGTATGGATTTCTAAAAAAATATTAGACCCTTTAAAAGCTGTAACCAACAAGGTTAAAAGTATTAGTTCTGAAAATATGCACTTACGCTTAGAAGTTGGTGATAAAAGCGATGAATTATCAGTACTGGCAAAAACCTTTAACGATATGCTGGACAGAATTGAAACAGCTTTTGAAACTCAAAAAAACTTTATTAGTAACGCGTCGCATGAATTAAATACGCCATTAACGTCCATAATTGGCGAAGCAGATGTGGCGCTTTCTAAAATCAGGAATCCCGAAGACTATATCGAATCCTTAAGCGTAATTTTGGAAGAAGCTGAAAAACTTGACAAAAAAACACGTGCCTTATTATTATTAGCTCGTACAGGTTACAACGGCAAAACTCAAACCTTTGATAAAGTTAGAATGGACCAGCTGTTACTAGATGTTCAAGAAACAGTTTTAAAGATAAATCCAAAAGCTAAAATCAATTTAGATTTTAGCCTTTTACCCGAATCTCCAACAAAATTAAAGGTAAAGGGCAACGAACAATTATTGCATCTGGCTTTTTCTAACGTAGTTTTAAACGCATGTAAATATTCATCTAACCAAGATGTTCAAGTCTCCCTTGGGGCATCGCAATCGCAAGTGATTATAATAATCAAGGATAAAGGCATCGGTATTCCTCCAGAAGAACTACAGTTTATTTACGATCCGTTTTTTAGAGCCTCTAATGTACAAAATTTTGACGGTTATGGAATTGGTTTGCCTTTAACCAGAAATGTAATTAACATTCATGGCGGTGAAATGAATATTAATTCTGTTGTAAATGCTGGAACTATTGTAGAAATAAAACTTCCAATAGGAAATTATTCAATTTAGTAAATTCTAATCTAATTCTAATCTCATCTTTAAAAGGCTCTAATATGCTCGTATTAATTTTGTATTGCAATTAAAAACAAAACAAGATGAAAAAGATTTTAGTTCCTACAGATTTCACAGTTGATTCACTTATTGTTCTCAAGCAAGCCTTAGCAGATAATCAAAACGAAAGGTTAGATATTATTTTAGTTCATGGCTATGAACTTTCGAATTCTATTTCTGATTTATTATTTTTTAATAAATATGCCATCATTAAAAGTCTAGAAAACAAAGCATTCAGAGAGGCAAAAGACATTATCAAAAATAAATTTGAATCGCAAATCAACTCTATTCAATCCGATATTTTTATTGGGTACAATAACCAAGCTTTCAAAAGCTATTTAGAATCTCACAATATAGAAGAAGCATTTGTACCTGTAAACTACAAACTGAAAAAGGTTCACAAAAGAAGTTTTGACATTGTGCCTTTTATTAAAAATTCAACGCCTAAAGTGGTGCAAGTAGAAACACAAGACACGTCTTTAGATTACACTTTGGATAGCGTTTCACGAATTTTTGCTTAAAAAAATCGTAATGAAAAAGTTGCCTAAACCTGGTTTTGGTGCTTTTTACATTGTCTTCTTCTCGCTAGCCATCGGTTTATTTTTGGCTATGTTTTCGAGTAGTAGTAGCCCAGAAGAACACCTTATAGGCTTATGGCAAGAAGTTGCTTGGGAATATGAAAAGGTAGAGCTAGATGCATCAACTGGAACCACAATTGTAAAAAGTATTTCAGAAAATATAAAAAAAGAAATCATTAGTAATCTCATTATTCACGAAGCTGAAACATGGGAATTTACTAAGGATGGTAAATTAAAATTGTTAAGTGAAAACAGCAATGCCGAATCACTTGAATGGAACTTGAAAGGACGCGGAAATATTCTAGCCCTTAAGCATAACAATTTAAACAAAGAGTTTTACAATCTTTACAAGATTAACCAAGAGGAAATGGTGCTATATTTTGATTCAGATATACACGCTAAAGGAATTGTAAAAATGACGTTCAGAAAAATAAACGGTTAAACCATGCTGAGAAAATACAGTAATAGTAGAACATTAGAAGACAACATTAAATTAGGGTCACTAACGGCATTTTCAGCAGGTATGGTAAACGTGGCTTCTGTAATTATCTTCTTTGCGTTTACTTCAAATGTAACGGGTCACTATGCAATTTTGGCCGAGGAAATTGCGAAAGGAAATTGGTACCAAGCAGCGGTAGTATTTGCATGGATCTTTTTATTCTTTTTTGGGAATTTTACTTCAAATATGATTGTAATTCACTCTAGGCATAAAAATAGTCACTTGTCTCATGCCATTCCTTTAATATTAGAATTATTGTGCTTGCTTGGAGTCGGGCTTTACGGACAATTCTTCTACAAAGAGACACTCACAGAAACAGAGATTATGGTAGGCTTGATGCTGTTCGCCATGGGAATTCAAAACGGCTTGACTGCAAGTATTTCTAACTTTGCCGTGAAAACCACGCACCTTACAGGTCTAACCACCGATGTTGGAATTCTTTTAGCAATGTTTACTAAGAAAAGTTACAGGCAAAAACAAGAACTGCGTGATAAAGCGAAATTACTTTTTAGCATCGTCACGTCTTATATGATAGGTGGCGTATTTGCTGGAATTTTATACTTGAACATCCAATTTATGGTGTTTTTAGTGGCTTGTATTGTTATATGCCTTATCATCATGTATGATTATTCAAAGCTAAAAGTCACCAAATTTATCCGTGCTAAAAGATATAAATCTCATAAATGGAAAACTATAAGTACTGACTCTTAACCAAGATTTAGTACTTATGTTTTCTTAAATCCTAATAAATTTATAGACTACTCGCTTCGCTAAATAAAACCTGATCGTTGTCGGATAAAGCATTTTCAATGAATTGATTGATTTCATCATTTCTTTCTAACCCATTATTTAAAAGTACTTTCAAAGCAATAAGGGTGGCGATTCTTGTACCAACCTTCTTTGCATTGGTATTAAAAAGTGGTTGTAAGTCTTCATAACCAACCTTAAGAGCTAGTTTTTGAATTTCCTCTTTGGACTTCGCCCGTTTATCGGTTGGTAAATTTGTATACTTTTTACCGAGTTGTTTTATAACTTCTATTGCTGGTCTCTCTGGTTGCTGCGAAGTTTGTCCTTGTGATTTTAGTGTTTGCTCTTTCGCTTCCTCTTGTTTTGCCCAAGTGTCGCGCAAACCGACTGTTTTGTTGAATACGAGTTTTTCGGATGTACTATCGCTATCAACATTAAAATAACCTAAACGCTGAAACTGAAACCTATCGCCTACTTGAGCTTCCTTTAGACTTGGTTCTACATAAGCTTGAATTATTTTTAACGAATCTGGATTTATAAATTCCAAAAAATCCTTTTCTGGATGGGCATCCGGGGCTTCGTCCATGAACAAACGATCGTATTCTCTAACTTCTGCTTTAATAGCGTGTTCAACAGAAACCCAGTGCAAAGTGCCTTTAACTTTTCTGAGACTGGCTTCGGTACCACTTCCGCTTAAACTATCGGGATCGTATGAGCAATGTATTTCAACAATTCGACCTGAATGATCTTTAACAACCGATTCACCTTTTATGATATAGGCATTCTTTAACCTGACTTCTTTTCCTAAACTAAGTCTGAAATATTTACTGTTAGCTTGCTCTTTAAAATCGTCTTGCTCGATGTATAATATCTTTGAGAACGGAACTTTTCGAAAGCCTGCTGATTCGTCTTCTTGATTATTCTCCGCCTCCATCCATTCAACTTTATCATCTGGATAATTGTCAATAATTAATTTCACAGGATCTAAAACTGCCATCACCCTTGGCGCTGTTTTGTTTAAATCTTCACGGATGCAAAACTCTAACAACGATACATCAATAATGTTATCGCGTTTGGCCACACCAACCTTATCTATAAATTGCTTGATAGATTCTGGCGTGTAACCGCGTCTACGCAAGCCCGAAATAGTTGGCATACGTGGATCATCCCAACCGTTCACTATGCCATCCTCAACCAATTTTAGCAGCTTTCGCTTGCTCATAATAGTATAGCTCAGATTTAAACGGGCAAATTCGCGTTGTTTAGGTAACATAGGGAGCGCTTCGGATTGGTAAGGATACACCTGCTCTTTAAACCAATCGTAAAGCTCTCTATGGGGTTTAAATTCTAAAGAGCACAGTGAATGTGATATTTGTTCAATATAATCACTTTCGCCGTGTGTCCAATCGTACATGGGATAAATACACCAGTCGTTGCCTGTACGATGGTGGTGTTTTTTTAAAATACGGTACATAATAGGGTCACGCATCAGCATATTCGGATGCTGCATATCTATTTTGGCACGCAAGACATGTGTTCCTTCGTTAAACTCGCCGTTTTTCATTCGATTGAACAAGTCTAAATTTTCAGCAACAGTTCTATTTCTATATGGACCATCAACGCCTGGCTCGGTTGGAGTACCCTTTTGTTCAGCCATAGCTTCACTGCTTTGCGAATCTACGTAAGCCTTATCTTCTTTTATCAATAAAACAGCCCAATAATATAATTGTTGAAAATAATCGGAAGAATACAATTCATTCGCCCACTTATAGCCCAACCATGCAACATCGCGTTTTATAGCATCAACGTACGCTTGTTCTTCTTTAGCTGGATTGGTATCGTCAAATCTGAGGTTAACCGGCGCATTGTATTTTTCTCCCAAACCAAAACTAATACCAATGGCTTTAGTATGACCAATATGCAAATAACCATTGGGTTCTGGTGGAAAACGAAACCGCAGCTTAGACTTTGGCAATCCGTTTTTTAAATCTTCTTCTATAATATGCTCAATAAAATTGAGTGATTTGTGATCGTCAAACATAACTTAAAGCTTTAAATAGCAAAAATACGTGTGCAAAATTAGGTAAATTTGCATTCTAATTTTATGATATGGGAATAATTAAGGTTGAAAACATTAAGGTCTATGCCCACCATGGTTGTTTGCCGGCAGAAACAATTATTGGCAGTGATTACAGAGTTGATATTGAGGTGAAAGCAAATTTATTAATATCTGCTGAAAGTGATGCACTAGAAGATACGGTTGATTATGTATTACTAAATGCTATTGTTAAAAAAGAAATGGCAAAACCTAGTAAACTGCTCGAAACCGTTGCACAGCGCATTATAAATAAAATATTTATTAAAGACCAGCGTGTTACAAAAGCTATGGTAAGTATTAGTAAAATAAACCCGCCAATTGGAGGTGATGTGGAAATGGTAACAATAAAATTAACCGAAAGACGAAAAATTTCAGACTAAGTAGTGTTAACTGTATATTTTTTATACTTTTGCTGTATAATTTAAGATACCTGCATTCGCAGGTATTTGGCATCATGGCCGAGTGGCTAGGCTCAGCTCTGCAAAAGCTGCTACAGCGGTTCGAATCCGCTTGATGCCTCGAAACCTTCAGGGAAACTTGAGGGTTTTTTTATTTCTAATTTTTTAAAAAAATTAATTAAATATTAGCTCTGCAAAAGCTGCTACAACGGCGACTTAATCCCGTCTTTAGTTGGGATTGAATCCACATGATGCCTCAAAATTAAACCCGTTAAGTCGGGGTTTTTTATTTCTAATTTTTTAAAAAAATTAATTAAATACTAGCTCTGCAAAAGCTGCTACAACGGCGACTTAGTCCCGACTTTAGTTGGGATTGAATCCGCTTGTTGCCTCTAAATTAAACCCGTTAAGTCGGGGATATATATTTCTAATTTTTTTGAAAAATTAATTAAATA
This sequence comes from Paucihalobacter sp., assembly GCF_036825875.1. NCBI lineage: Bacteria > Pseudomonadati > Bacteroidota > Flavobacteriia > Flavobacteriales > Flavobacteriaceae > Paucihalobacter > Paucihalobacter sp. Next base: position 77,525 of record NZ_DAISXK010000006.1, read on the forward strand.
TTAGCTCTGCAAAAGCTGATACAATGGCGATTTAGTACCAGCTTTTAGTTGGGTTTAAAATCATTTCTTTATTCCACAGAGGTTCGCTGAGAAACACGGAGGTTCACGGAGAATGTTAGATACGGATTACAAAAATTTACACAGATGAATTTTATAATAGCCAATATTTTATCATCAAATATTTGATAATCAATGAAATCTGTGTCTTAATATAATATTGCTTGTATGAGCACTCAGTAAAACCAACTATTTCTGCTCGGAAGATCTTATAGTCTCAATCCGCTGTTTGTTTTTCTGATAAGCATTTGGGAATAATCCTTGCACTAATAACAATACCCCAAAGCCTAAAATAACCAGGGCTATAATTTTTTTGGTTTTAAAAATTAGTCTAGGTGTTAGCTTATTTTTAAGACGTTTAGCTGCCGCGATTTTGAATAAATCTACTATAAAATAAGTAATTAGCATGGTTATTACAAAAACCAAAACGCCATTTTCGCCCGAAGTTATTGAGCTACCTATAACTATAAAGCCCAACCAACCTAGTAACACACCTATATTGATAAAATTCAGTAAAAACCCTTTTATAAATAACTTTGCGTAGTCTTTTTGGATGGTAACTTTTCTGTATTCTCGTACAATTAATTTAAAAGAATTAGAGGTTTTTATAAAAGAAATAAAACCGTAGACTATTAATAATACACCACCAAACAACAGAAAATTTGGATCGTCCTTTACTTTTTCAATTAAATTATTGGTGCTGTAAAAAGCGATTGCAATAAAAAAAATATCTGCTAAAATAACTCCAAAATCAAAAATTAAAGCACTTTTAAATCCTTTGGTCGCACTAGTTTCTAGAAGTACAAAAAATACTGGACCCACAGTGAATGCCAAAATTATTCCAAAAGGAATAGCAGATAAAATATCGTCTATCATTAAAAAGGTGGTTTCTGCAAATTTAGCAAACTCTTATAAATATTACATACGCTTTAAGTTTCCGCCTAATGCAATATTCTCAGTGATGGTTTTAGGATTACCGTATACATATACATTTCCGCCAGCTCTTATCCTAGCATCTACGGTTTGGGAGGCTCTTACATTGGCTTCACCTGCTGCATTTATACTTACCGTAGTTGTCTTGGTATTTAAACTTTCACCATTATAAATTCCGCCTGTGTAAATAGAAATATCTTGCGTATTGGCCTCGCCCCTGGTTTCGATAATACCACCAGTGACCGCGCGTATTTTTAAATAATCAACTTCTATATGGGCATCTATGGTGGCTCCTTCTTGGGTGCGGAGTTCTAACTTATCTTGCTTTATTAAATTATTGGCAGTAATTATCGAACCTTCGTTAGCGTCTATCACTTCAATATTGGTATAAAACACATTGACTTCAATATCGGAACCTTTAAATAATTTTTTAAGAGTCATTCTAATCTTTAGAGTTTTACCTGTTTGAACAATACTAACATCCTCAGGATTTGTGCCAGAAATAACTACTTTATTCTCGCTGGAAGGAATTAAATTCACTTCAATTAAATCGAATGTTTTAAGAGTGCTAAATTCATTTACAGACTTTTCTACGCTTTGTTGGGCCGCAGCGTTTAATGAAATCAACGTTGCTATTAAAAAAAATAGGTTTTTCATAATTCTATTCTGTGGCATTATATTTACCAATCAATTCAAAATCTAAATGTTTTTTGACTAAATCTGCTTGTTTTACTTTTACAACGATTTCATCGCCTAATTGGTACATATTTTTTGTTTTTCTACCAATGACCGCATATTCTTTTTCGTCAAAAATATAGTGATCGTCTTTTAAATCTTGAAGTCGTACCATGCCTTCACATTTGTTGGATATGATTTCAACATAAATTCCCCAATCAGTAACACCTGAAATAACTCCTACAAAATTTTCATCTTTATGATCTTGCATAAATTTAATTTGCATGTATTTTATTGAATCACGCTCAGCTTTGGTAGCCAAGTATTCCATATTACTAGAGTGTTGGCATTTATCTTCGTAGACCTCTTGATTAGCTGTTTTACCACCGTCTAGATAGTGTTGCAGCAATCGGTGCGTCATAACATCTGGATAACGTCTAATAGGTGACGTAAAATGACTGTAATAATCAAAAGCCAAGCCATAGTGGCCAATATTTTCAGTACTGTATTCAGCTTTACTCATTGTTCTGATGGTGAGTGTATCCACTAAATTTTGCTCTTTACTTCCAACTACGGCACTTAATAATGCATTCAAGGATTTAGAAATGGTATGTCGGTCTTGTAAATTGATTTTATGACCAAAACGTCCTATGATATTTTGAAGTGCAGCCAATTTACTTTCATCTGGTTCGTCGTGAATTCGATAAATAAAGGTTTTTTTAGGTTTTTGCTTTCCTATGAATTCAGCCACTTTTCTATTGGCTAGCAGCATAAATTCTTCTATTAATTTATTAGCCTCTTTACTGGATTTAGCATAAATTCCTATTGGATTATTATCTTCATCTAAATTAAATTTTACTTCAAGTTTATCAAAAGAAATCGCACCAGATGCCATGCGTTTATTGCGCATTTTTTTTGCCAAGTTGTTTAATATTAAAACTGCTTGAGCAATTTCTGGTTTGGTATCATAGTTTTTATTTGTTAACGAAACAGATTCTGGAATGGTGGTATTAATTCCAGCTAAATTTAATACATCGCTATTGGGATTGTTTTCAATAATTGCTTGTGCTTCTTCGTAAGCAAATCGCGCATCACTATAGGTAACAGTGCGACCAAACCATTGCTTGGTAACTTCAGCTTTCTGATTTAAATTAAAGATGGCTGAAAAGGTATATTTTTCTTCATGCGGTCTTAATGAACACGCATTATTTGATAATACTTCGGGAAGCATTGGTACAACTCTATCTACTAAATATATGGAAGTAGCGCGTTCGTAAGCCTCATCATCTAAAATAGTATTTGGTTGCACATAATGCGAAACATCGGCGATGTGAATTCCTATTTCGTACTGACCATTATCAAGAATTTTGAAAGATAAAGCATCGTCAAAATCCTTAGCATCGTGTGGATCTATTGTAAAGGTTAAGGTTTCGCGTAAATCCAGACGTTTTTTGGTTTCCTCTATGGTAATTGAAGTATCAATTTTATTAGCGAAAGCTTCAACTTCTTCAGGAAAATCTGCAGGTAGTCCGTATTCGGCTAAAATTGAATGTATTTCGGTATTGTGCTCACCGGGTTTTCCAAGGACTTTTATTACTTTACCGTGCGGAGAATCCGCCTTTTCTGGCCAATCTTCTAATGAAACCAGTACTTTATCGCCATCTTCAGCTTTGTTAGTTTTATTGATAGGTACAAAAATATCTTTGTGCATTTTATTACTATCAGCAATTACAAAAGCAAAATTCTTTTGAAGTTGAATAACACCTACATATTCATTTTTTGCGCGTTTTATAATTTCTGTGATTTCACCTTCCAGCTTGCCACTTTTACGTCTTTTGTAAAGATAAAATTCAACAGTATCGCCGTCTAAAGCTTTGTTTATATTATTCGAAGCCACATAAACATCGTCTTCAAATTCATCTGTAATTATGTAACCACTACCTCTGGCTGCCATATCTAAAACACCAGTATAATATTCGGTGTTGATAACAGCTTTGAATTTGCCACGTTCAACCTCTTCTATTTCTTTTTTTGCTAGTAATTTTTGAAGATTTTTAATAATTTGGTTTCTGCTACTTGCATCGTTAACTTCAAGGATAGCAGCAATTTGTTTGTAATTAAATGTTTTATTTTTTTCCTTTTTTAGGATACTTAATATAGTGGAAGATAAATTTTGTAGGTTATTGGAAGATTTGTTTTTTTTCTTTCTATTCATTGTATTTCAATTGTTATTATTACAAAATTACGGTTAATAAAATGAACCTAAATGCAACTAGAAAAACTTTATCCACATTTAATAATATAATAATCATATTTTTTTTAAAATTTAAATAAAAAATGTTGTTTATGATAGCTTGTTAATAGTGCGTATAACTTTTTTGACGATTGCTTTGATGGTATTAAATTTACATTCTATTAATATTTAGTTAACATTGAATATCTGTTCTAACCTATTAAATTATAGCTAATTTATAAATACTATTAACAACTGTTTATAACGTGAATTTAATCTAAATTGATTAAAAGTTTTTTGAAAATTAATGTTCATTGATACCTTTAATTGTCTGATAAATTAATAAAATTTTTAGGCTAACTTTTTTGGTAGTTCAATACTAATTTTGGTTTGAAATTTTTAATGAAATAAAAAAATTTTAATGTTAGAAAATAGCCAACACTTATCAACAACTTATTAAAATGTTATCTTGCTTATATTAAAAACTATTAAATATATATTTTACCTAATAAGGTTATAATAAATAAACTTCACTACAACATCTAACGTTTATAGTTAGAATATTTATTAATTGGTAGTTATTTAATAAGAAGAACTTTTGTAGTCTTACCCCGGTTAGAAATTACTTCAACAAAGTAAGTTCCTTTTGAAAGGTTATTTACAGAAATAAATGTATCAGTTTCTGTTTTTATAAGTTGTCCTAGAGTAGAATAAATATTTATTTTTTCTAGTCGGATATTTTCTTGTAAGTCTAAGATTATAAAATTAGTAGCAGGGTTTGGATATAAGTTAAAATTTGTTTGTACAAAACTATCGCTAGATAAAATGTTTGATAAACCAAATACCCTTACGTGGCCAGAAAAACTTCCATTGCCTGTATTAGACGAAGCACCTATGGCTATTTTTCCACCATCTTTAGATAAAGAAATACTTTCACCACTAAAATCATTAGCCGCTTCACCGTCTATATCGTTTCCAATTTGATTCCAACTACCAAAATTATATTGGAAAACTCGAACATGTCCTGAGTCCTGACCATTTCCGTCATTACCTGCCGCTCCTATTGCTAAAATAGTCCCATCACCAGACAAAAAGACTTGACCTCCACTACTATCGCCAGCATCTTCACCATTGATATTATTACCTATTTGAGTCCAAGTTTCATCTAAATTTTCATAAACTTTTACATGACCTGAATCTTCACCATTTTCATCATTTCCAATTGCACCTACTGCAACGAAATTACCATTTTCAGATAGCGTTACACTCCAACCACTAAAATCGTTAATAGCCTCACCATCAATGTCATTACCTATTTGTATCCAATTATTATTTATATTTTTAAATACTCTCACATGCCCCGAATTAGAACCGTTTCCATCATTTCCTCTTGCGCCTATTGCTAGTATATTACCATCACTGGATAAGGATATACTATTACCACTAAGATCACCTGCAGCTTCACCATTTATATTGTTACCAATTTGAATCCAATTATCGTCAATATTTTAAAATACTCTTACATGACCAGAAGCAGTACCATTTCCATTATTTAAAGGGGCTCCGACAGCTAATATATTTCCATCCGATGACAGAGAAATGCTATCACCAAAAAAATTACTTGCGGCTTCACCATCGATATCATTTCCAACTTGTGTCCAGTTATCTAAAATGCTTTTATATACCCTCACGTGTCCTGCGTTATTACCATTTCCATCATTTCTAGGAGCACCAATAGCCAATACAGTTCCATCAGCTGATAAAAACACACTACTCCCACTCCTATCGTCGGCCGCTTCACCAGTTATATTGTTACCAATTTGAGTCCAATTATTATCTATATTTTGAAACACTTTTACATGTCCAGAACCAGCTCCATTTGCCGCATTAAAAGGAGAGCCTATAGCAAGTCTATTGCCATCGTCAGATAAAGAGACAGACCAGCCACTTCTATCAAAGGCGTTTTCTCCATCGATATCTATTCCAATTTGAGTTTGTGATATACAAAAAATAGGCAATAAGTAAATGAGTATAAATTTTTTCATAACAATTTTATATTGAATATATTCAAAAGTAAAAATTATATTAGTATATAATGGATTTTTAATTTGAAATAAATAGCACACACTTATCAACAACCTATTAAAATGTTATGAACCTATTTTAAAGCTTCGCTATTTTATTACCTTTGTTTATACTTCACCTAAATTTAAATTTATGACTATCGCAATAGGAAATGACCACGCTGGTACCGATTATAAAAATGCTGTTATAGCACATCTCGAATCTAAAGGAATCACGGTAACTAATTATGGAACCAATTCAAATGATAGTGTTGATTATCCAGATTTTGTGCATCCTGTGGCTAGTGATGTTTCTGACAAAAAAGTAGACTTCGGAATTATTATTTGCGGTAGCGGAAATGGTGCTAATATGACTGCTAACAAACATCAGGAAGTGCGTTCTGCTTTGTGTTGGACTAAAGAAATAGCTGCGCTTGCAAGGCAACACAATGATGCTAACATTTTAAGCATTCCTGCAAGGTTTACAGCGCTTCAACAAGCTTTGGAAATGGTGGATGTATTTTTAAATACAGCTTTTGAAGGTGGTCGTCATGCCAATCGTGTAGCGAAAATTCCAGTGTGTTAATCCATGTCACATTCTCATAACCATCAAAATATCGAAGTTAGAGAGCGAAATCTCTTAATTGCCATATTTTTAAATATTGGTATTACTGCAGCGCAAGTAGTTGGTGGTTTTATTTCAGGAAGTCTAGCCTTATTAAGCGATGCCCTTCACAACTTTAGCGATGTGGTATCGTTGGTTATTAGTTATTTGGCTTCAAAATTATCCAAAAGAAAAGCATCTACCCATAAAACATTTGGATATAAACGGGCCGAAATTTTAGCGGCGTTTATCAATGCCTCAACTTTAGTTATTGTGGCTGTTTTGTTGATTATTGAATCGATTAAGCGTTTTCAAAATCCCCAAGTAATAGATTCAAACCTCGTTATTTGGTTGTCGCTTTTAGCCATTGCTTTTAATGGGTTTAGTGTATTACTACTTAAAAAAAGTGCCGCGCATAATTTAAATATGAAATCGGCCTATTTACATTTATTAACCGATATGTTAGCAAGTGTTGCCGTGTTTATTGGTGGATTACTTATGAAATTCTATCAGCTATATTTTGTGGATAGCGTACTAACCTTAGCGATTGCCTTATATTTAATTTATGTTGGTTACGATTTGCTAAAAAATTCAACTAGAATATTGATGTTATTTACACCAGATCATATCAACATTGAAAGCATTGTAAAACGTGTTAATACCATCGAAAATGTAAAAAAACTACATCATGTACACGTATGGTCTTTAAACGATGATGAACTACATTTGGAAGCGCATTTAGATTTAAAAGACAACATTTCAATAGAAAGTTTTAATATCATTTTAATACAAATTGAAGCAATGCTAACTGAGGAATTCAACATCAATCACATCACCATACAGCCCGAATTTAATAAAACAGATTCTAAAGAAATTATCGTTCAAGATTAATAAGAGAACATGTTAAATATTCAAACCAAAGAATTTAACCATTTATCACTTCAAGAATTATATGCAATTTTACAGTTGCGTAGCGAAATATTTGTGGTGGAGCAAAATTGTGTTTATCAAGATTTAGACGGAAAAGATGAAGCAGCGTTACATATTTTAGGTTTTAAACACAAGAAATTAGTTGCCTATACGAGGGTTTTTGAACCTGGTTATTATTTTAAGGAAGCCAGTATTGGTAGAGTTGTTGTAGGCCAAAACGAACGTAAATTTGGTTATGGGTACGATATTATGATGGCTTCTATTCAAGTGGTTCAAATTCATTTTAAAACTTCCAACATTCGAATATCTGCACAATGTTATTTAAAACGCTTTTATAATAATCTAAATTTTGTAGAAGATGGCGTAGCCTATTTAGAAGACGGAATTCCGCATATTTCTATGCTTTTTAAACCTTAATTTTCTGTCATTACATGGGTGATTAAAATCTCCACACGTCGGTCGTATTTAGCTTCGCCTCCAAGTGGCATTTTGCGTCGCATACCAACATATTTCATCCGTCTCGGATTCACACCTTTTTTAGCTAAAAAATCATATACAAATTGCGCTCTGGCAACCGATAGATTAACTTTATTAGTCTTTCTGTCTAAGGCATCACGCGTATTTTGTGTACAACACACATGACCTTGAATGGTAAAATACAAGTCTTTTCGCTCAACCAGTACTTCGGCTAAGTCATCTAAAACTTTTCTCGATTCTGGTAACAAATAGCTATAACCTGTTTTAAACAAAAGGTTTTCAATTAGTATTTTATCACCTGGTTTAACATCGCCCCTTAATAGGTCTTTTGCCTCAGGTTTTTTCGTAATAGCCTCAACAGTTTCCTCAACTTTTTCTATTATTGGACTTACTATGATTTCAACCTTTCGGTTTAATCCTCTTATTTTGTGAATATCGTCTTCAGCAATTAGCTTGAGTAATATTTTACCCTTTCCGTCTACATTGGTAATTAAATTTTCGTCAAATTCACTATCTGAAAAAACTGATTTTATTGCGTCAGCACGTTGTTGAGAAAGTTTAATATTATAACTTTCACTGCCGCGATCATCTGTAAAGCCGTAAATAGATATTTTTTCAATTCCTATATCTTCAAGTTGGGATAGAAACAGTAATAATCGGTTGAGTTCAGTTGAAGGAATATCGAATTTGTCGGTATCAAAATACACTTCGTGCGTCAGTTTCTGTTGTGAAAATGAATAACTTGCAACAAGTAATATGATGATTAGAAAACGTTTCAACTTTAATAGATTTATGCAAAAGGTAATTAAAGATAAAAAATTAAATTACAATTAAGGTTTTAAATACTTGTTATAGGTATTCAAGTTGCTTAAAATTGCCTTAGCTTTACTGACTTCTGGATTGCTTAAGGTATAATACTCATACAAACCTTCTCTATAAAAATACCGCGTTATAATCTCGTCGGTTAGTAGCGACATTAGTTGCGCTTTATTGCTGTCTAAAGCGGAATTTTTATAAGCCTGAATATCATTTAATAGGTTTTGGTAACTGGTGTTTATAGCAACATCTATCTGCTCTTCTTTAGCTTGTTGAATTGCTTTGTTAAACACCTTTTCGGTTTCAGTTTTAAACTCAAAATTGTTATTAGCCAGATACTGTTTAAAATCGGCAAAATCTTTATCGCTTAGTTTAAAATCAGACAAACTTTCAACATTATTATTGTAAAAGTAACTGGTTGCAAAATTGAAGATGTAGTCATTTTCTAAGATTGCTTTTGAAATTGGAGTCAGTGCCGATTCCGATAATTTTTCGTCAGGATCAACGCCGCCACCATCGTAAACTGTACGGCCGTTTTTGGTTTTAAATGCTGTGAATTGTTCTTGTTTCAGTCTGGTAGCATTACCTTTTTCGTCCTTATTCCAATAATCTAATGCCTGAATGCATCTCCCTGAAGGTGTGTAGTAACGCGATATGGTAATTTTCATTTGGGCACCATAACTCAAAGGTTTAGGACGTTGTACCAGCCCTTTTCCAAAACTTCTCGAACCCACAACCACACCGCGATCAAGATCTTGTAAAGCACCCGAAACAATTTCACTGGCCGAAGCACTGCGGTCATCAATAATTACAACTACAGGAATTTGGGTATCAAAGGCTTCTTTTTGAGTAAAATAAGTTTGATTGTATTTTTTAATTTTAGATTTTGTTGTAACGACCAGTTGGTTTTGAGGCACAAAAATATTGACGATATTAACAGCCTCACTTAGCAGTCCACCAGGATTACCTCGTAAGTCTAAAATAACTTTTTCGGCGCCTTGATTTTTTAAATCTCTTAAAGCGCTCATGGTTTCGGCAGATGCTTTTTGGGTAAATTTTCGTAATACTATATAGGCGATATTGCCATCAATTAAACTGTAATGCGTTACAGCGTTAGTTTCAATTCCTGCACGAGTTAAAGTCGCGGTTTCTGTTTTACCTTGTCTTTTGTAGGTCACATTTACGGTCGATCCTGCAGCGCCTTCTAATAAATTTCCTGCATCGTCATTAAAGTCGGCAACCACAATATTATCGACTTTAATAATTTCATCTCCAGCTTTTAAACCCGCTTTGTCTGCAGGTAAATCCTTAAATGGCTCGACTATTATTAACTTATCTTTTGTTGTTTTTACTGTCGCACCAATACCGGTAAAATCATTGGTTTGATTGATACGTGCCGCTTGAACATCTTGTTCATTATAAAACTGAGTATAGGGATCTAAATCATTTAACATGCTTTTAATTGCCGTATCCATTAAATCTGCCGGATTGGTATCGTCAACATAATTCATGTTGATTTCTTTATAGAGCGTAGTAAAGATTTCAATTTGTTTGGCAACCTCAAAAAAGTTGCTTCTAAAGGCGGTTCCTGTGAACAAAACTATGGCCAATAAAACAGGTATATAGAACTTCTTTTTCATCTTTTGTGAATTGATTAATTGTGACTTCAACAAAAATAAGCAATCACAGTCTTTTGGAATGTATATTAACTTTTTGTTGAAAACGTTTAAAGAGGCTAAGCTATTTTTTTCAGAAAAAGCTCAAACAAGTGCTTCATTTTTGAATTAACAACTTCAAAAGTTGTGCCTTCTTTTCCAATATACAATATCATAAACGCATAACAGCCCGAAGTATTGCTAAAATACTGCGCTTTGTTTAGTCGGTAAGCCTCGCGCAGCAAGCGTTTTATTCTAATTCTGTCCACAGCTTTTTTAAATTGTCGCTTAGGCACGCTTACACCTGTTTTTATTTGAGCACCATCAGTAAATTCAGTTTTTAAATAAATCAACCGTAAGGGATAAACCGATACCGATTTACCCTTGGCAAAAAGTTGTGCAATGAGCTTTTTACTTTTAAGTTTTTCTATTTTTTTGTAAGTGGCGTCCATAACATTAGTGTGGTAAAAGTAGGAAATACTAACTGTAATTAACATCTATCTTTTTTGTATGACTAAGGTCATATTTTAAAATTGGCATTTTTGCTAAATTAACAGTCTAATAATCTGCATTCTATTTATTATGGGAAATTTAGAGGTTTCAAAACTAAATAAGAAAAAAGATAAAGCGCATTACATCCATCAATTGATAAAAGATCTAGAGGCTTTAGATATGATGATCGAACAGGATTTAATTGAGAAATCACCTATCAGAATAGGTGCAGAGCAGGAGTTTTGCTTGGTAGACCAAGAGTTTATGCCTAAAAACAATTCTCTTGAAGTTTTAGAAACAATAAACGACAATCACTTTACAACCGAAATTGGCGAGTATAATTTGGAAATAAATTTTGATCCCCTTTTGCTGGAAACCGATTGTTTTTCAAGACTGCATCAGCAGCTCAAGTATTTGTTGGACAAGGCAAAAGTAGCCGCCGCAAAACACGATACCAAGATATGCCTTACTGGAATTTTACCAACACTCCGAATACCACACATTTCAGAAAATTATATGACTAAAATAAAGCGTTATGAAGCTTTAAATGAAGCCATAAAAGAGTCTCGCGGACAGGATTTTTTTATTCATATAAAGGGTGTAGACGAGCTTAATTTTCTAAGCGAATCAGTAATGCTCGAAGCCTGTAACACCAGTTTTCAAACGCATCTTCAGGTGAGTCCGGACAATTTTATAAACACGTATAATTGGGCACAAGCAATTTCAGGTCCGGTGCTGAGCATTTGTACCAATTCGCCACTATTATTTGGTAAAGAACTTTGGGCCGAAACTAGAATAGCCCTGTTTAACCAAAGTGTTGATACACGTGCAAATTCGTTTGTTTTAAATGAAAAACAATCGCGGGTGAGCTTTGGAACGCATTGGGAACAAGGCAGTATTTCGTCTATTTTTAAAGATAATATTTCCAAATTTAGAAGTTTACTCACTTCCGATTTTGATAGCGATAGCGTAACTGTATTAAACCGTGGCGAGATACCGAAATTAAAAGCTTTAAACCTGCACAACGGCACCGTTTACCGTTGGAATAGAATTTGTTACGGTGTGGGCGACGGAAAACCACACCTTCGTATTGAGTGTCGGTACTTACCCTCTGGCCCAACCCTATCCGACGAAATTGCCAATATGATGCTTTGGGTGGGCGTAGTGATTGGTCAAACAAAGGCCTATGAAGATATCCATACCAAAATGGATTTTAAAGATGTGCGTTCTAATTTTTACAAAGCCTGTAGAAGTGGCATGCAAACCATTTTTACTTGGAATGGTAAAGATATCAGTGCCAAAGAATTGGTTTTAGATGAATTGATTCCCATGGCGTATCGCGGACTTTATAAAATTGGAATTATTCCCAAAGACGCCGAGCACTATCTCTCTATTATTGAAAATCGCGTGAAATCTTGGAATGGTGCCGAATGGATGGTGAAAAGTTACCGAAATCTTCAAAAAACTAAACGGCCTTTTGAGGCACTTCAGGTTATGACTTCTTACATGTATGAAAAGCAAGAACACGATTATCCGGTGGCAAGTTGGAGTTTATTAAAAGAAGGCATGTCTTCGCATTTTGATATTAAGCGTATTGTTAAGCATAATATGAACACCAAGATTTATTCGGTGGACGAAAAGGACAGTTTAGAATTGGTTTCGCATATGATGAAGTGGAACAACATCCATCATATGCCAGTCATTAATATCAAAAAAGAAATTATCGGTATTTTAAGCTGGAAAGATATTGAAGATTGTCACCAAGACGAACTTTTGGTAAACCAAACCGTTAAAGATGTCATGAAAAAAGCACTTATTACCATTGAACCCGACCGTCCAATAAGAGAAGCAAAAATGTTAATGGAAAAACACAAAATACACTGTTTACCGGTGATATATAAAAATGAATTGGTAGGAATTTTAACTAGTAATGATTTACTAAACGTATGACAGATTTACTCACCAAAAATAGCGATGAAGCGGTGTGCTACAAACGCATTATTAAAACCATTAACGGTAAATTATCTGGTCCTGTGGTCGTGTTTTTTGGTGGTATTCACGGTAACGAAATGGCTGGTAATATTGCCATTAATAAAGTTTTGAATGATTTAGATGAAGAAAAGATTAATGGAACTATTTATGGTATATCAGGAAACATAAAGGCTTTAAAAGCCAACAAAAGATTCATTGAAAATGATTTAAACCGACTTTGGACAAAAACTCAAATAAAGGGTTTATTTCAAAATCCAAACCTCAAAAATGAAGAGGCTGAGCAATTAGAAATTTACGAGTTGTTACAAAATATTATAGCATTTCACCAGGGGCCATTTTATTTTATAGATTTTCACACAACCTCCAGCAAAACCATTCCTTTTATCACTATTAATGACGCATTGATAAATAGAAAATTCTCTAGTTTTTTTCCAGTTCCAAAAGTTTTAGGAATTGAAGAATATCTATCTGGGCCGTTATTGAGTTATATTAATGAGCTTGGCTACGTTTCTTTGGGGTTTGAATCAGGTCAACATTCCGATGAGGCATCTATTGCTCACAGTGTTGCTTTCATCTATTTAACATTGGTGTATACATTGACATTAAAGGTTGGTGAGGTAAAAGACTTTAGCAAATACGTGAGGCAATTAGAAACTGCTGCTCGATGCAACAATACCACCTATGAAGTTACTTATAGACACAAAATTGAAGATGGTGAAATTTTTAAAATGAAACCAGGTTTTAAAAGTTTTGAATTGGTAGATAAACATACTGAAATTGCCACATCCAACCATAAAATAATTAAACTCAAAAATAAGGAAACACTGTTCATGCCCTTATACCAGAAAATTGGCGAAGACGGTTACTATTTAATAAAACCAATTTCACCCTTTATTCTAAGATGCTCCGCAGCTCTACGAAAGTTTAAATTTGATAATTTATTAGTCTGTCTGCCTGGAGTATCTTGGTTTGATAAACCGAACGGCGTCCTGATAGCAAACACAAAAATCACTAAAGTTTTAGCCAAACAACTATTTCATTTATTGGGCTACAGAAGCCGACAAATCAGTGAAAACCAAATCAAACTAACCAATCGTGAGCGTGTTAGTAAAGCTAATATGTACAAGGGTTTACTGTGGTATAAGTTCCGAGCCTAATTACTTTTAGTGTTGTTGGCTCTATTTACATCAGCCATACCATACTTCGGATCAATTTCTACTGATTGTACAGTTTTTGAAGTCTCAAAAGTGTAGTTAGGATACGCCCAAGCCCAGTCATCAATTATGGTAGATGAGGTAGGTTTAACTCCACGAATCATTCGCAATGGAATGTAGAAATCTTCAGTAGTCCCATCAGCATAAGTTACCGAAACGTCTAACGGCATAGGCATAAGCCCAATGCGCTCCAAAGTAATTTTGGTATTATTAATTTCTGAAACACCATAATCAATAGTGTTGGTGGTTTGCCCAAAATCAATTAAATACCATCCCAACTGCATTCCAGAAACTTTTTCGGCTGTTCTTATCACATCATTTGGCGTGGGATGATTAAAGGCAAAGTCTCTGTAGTATTTTTTAATGGTTTTCTTAAGATTTTCTTCACCCATAATATAACCCAGCTGTGCTAAAAACACCGCACCTTTGCTGTAAGCGGCAGTGCCATACGCTGCATTGTATTCATATCTATCGGCATGTGTGGTTAGCGGTTGTTCCTTACCCGAAAGTGCCAAACTTATATAACCGCGATAGGAGCTCGCTTGTGGATTTTCTCTGTTTTGATCCATAACCTCGTTCATCGCCAAATTGCTGATGTAAGAGGTAAAACCTTCATCCATCCATTCGTGTTTAGACTCGTTGGTGGCTAATAAAAACTGAAACCAGGTATGTGCCAATTCGTGGGCTGTCACGCCAACCAAACTTCCAAAATTACGTTCACCAGTAATGAGGGTGCACATAGCGTATTCCATACCACCATCGCCACCTTGAATAACAGAATACTGATCGTAAGGATAAACACCTATATTGTTACTAAAATATTGCATAAGCGCTACAGTTTTTGGCTGTAACTTTTTCCAATTATCAAGATACTCAGGCGCTAAGTCTTTTTTGTAGTAAAAGTGAAGCGTTGGTCCGTTTGGCATAGAAACAGAATCGTGTATAAAATCTGGATCGGCAGCCCAAGTAAAATCGTGCACTTTTGGGGCTATATAATGAAGTGTTTTTTTGCCGTTTTGAGCTGAAGTTTCACTTTGAAGATATCCTGTACCGCCAACCACATAATTTTTATCGATAGTTAGTTTAACATCAAAATCACCCCAAACACCATGAAATTCTCTAGCGATGTAGGGATCGGCATGCCAACCTTCAAAGTCGTATTCTGCCATTTTAGGATACCACTGCGTCATAGATAAGGCCACACCTTCTGAACTGTTTCTGCCTGTACGTCTTACTTGAACAGGTACTTGCGCATCAAAATTCATATTAAAATTAACACTTTCTCCAGGCAATATAACTTGGGTTAAATCAACTTCTAAAATGGTACCAACAGTTTTATAAGATAATGAGGTGCCGTTTTGTGTTAAGCTATTTACCTTGATGTAACCAATTTCGTCAGGCTTTAATTTTGAAATTCTATCGCCTACACGTCTGTCTGGATCTGCAATGGTTCTGGATCGTACATCCATTTCACTGCCTGGCTGAAAAGCATTTAAATGTAAGTGGTAGAATACACGTTTTAATGTGTCTGGTGAGTTATTGGTATAAACCAAGTCTTGCGTTCCTTTGTATTGAAAATTGTCTACATTCATATCAATCTCCATTTTGTAATCGACATGCTGCTGCCAATAACCAGGTTGAGAATTTTGCTGATTGAAGGCGTTTTGTTTTTTAATATCACTTGAATTACTGGTCGCTACTATTTTATTTCCACAAGAAAGCAGTGTTAATAACAAGAAGAATATGGAGAGGTTTAATTTCATCTTTTAATATTTGTTTAATTTTTTGTTGGATGGAATTCACCAACTGTAATTTCGGTTGATGCCCACTAAATTGTTATGATTTATTTCATAACAATTTGGTTAAAACTAATTAGAGCTATTCGCCATTTGCGAGGCTAAAATAAATGCGTTGTAGGCGCTTGCCATTTTCCCAGTTTTAGATAAATCAGCAAACGGACGCACATCACTCGTTTCGCCACCCACAACTACTTTAGTATTTAATGCCAATCCAGATTGAAGGATGGCTTCTTTTACTTGGGCAGCCGATAAACTTGGGTAGTATGAACGAATTAAAGCAGCAATTCCCGCTACACCTGGTGCAGCCATGGACGTCCCGCCCTGAAATTCGTATTCGTTTTCGGGCATGGTTGAATAAATTTGATCGCCAGGCGCAAAAATGTCAACGTTTATTTTTCCGTAATTAGAAAACCCTGAAACCAAATTCGAACCATATTTAGAACTTAAGGAGCCAACTGTAATAACAGTATTCGTGATTTCTGGACCATTATTTATAGCATCATTTGGGAAATTATGGTTACTGTCTAGGTCTTTTCCATCGTTACCTGCCGCGTGTACAAATAGCACATCGTTATCGCCCGCATATTTAAGCGCATCCATTACCCAATCGCTGTGAGGTGAATACGATTTACCAAAGCTTGCGTTAATTATTTTAGCGCCATTGTCAACAGCATATCTTATAGCTAATGCAATGTCCTTATCGTATTCATCACCATTAGGAACGGCTCTAATGGCCATAATTTCAACATTATTAGCAACACCATTAGCGCCTAAATTATTATTTCTTACCGCGGCAATAATTCCCGAAACATGCGTACCGTGACTTTCGGCTTTTTTGATTGGTTTTACATTACCATTACCATAATTGGTATCGGTAATATCATTAATATCATCGCCGGTGGTTCTACCTCTAAAATCTTTATTTAGATTGTAATTTAAACGTTCGTTTATTTGAGTTAAGCCGTCATTTAGTTCCTTTTTAAAAGCACTTAAAGATGCCATATCAAGACCGTAAACATATTTTGCCAAACCTACTGCTTGCATTAAGGCTTGATCTTCCGTTTTTATGGCGTTTACCTCTTCTTTGGTATAATCGTCTTTTTTGAAATGTGCTTTAAGTGTTTCATCGGCACTACTCACTTGAAGTGCAATTTGGTCGTATTGCGTTTTATAACCTGTATACTTATTATACTCTTCTTCATATTCCTTTTCGGCTTCAGCATATCTTGGGTCTGAGGTATCGCCGCTTGCTAGCAATCTTACAAATTCTAACTGCTCGTTATAGGCATCACCTAAAAAGTTCCAACCGTGAATATCGTCAACATAACCATTGCCGTCGTCATCTTTTCCATTATTCGGAATTTCTTTTTTGTTAGTCCATATAACACCTCGTAAATCTTCGTGATCAATATCAATTCCCGAATCTATGACGGCGACAATAACTTTGTTCCCTTTTCTATTTTTTATAAGTTCAGCGTAAGTTTTTTCAACACTCATACCAGGAATGGTATCTTTTACTAAATCTTTGTGGCCCCAGTTTTGTTTTTCGTTTTCAGAAAGTGCCGAAACTTTTAACGGCGAACTGTCAATATTCTCAATAGGGGTAGAAATAATCGCACCGGTGGCACCACAGCCAAGTAATAACCCGGCAACAACAAGGCTTAAAAATAAATGTTTTAGGTTTTTCATCTTGAAAAAATAAGAATTAAGAATTTAGGTTAAATAGTTCGTTACATGTAAAAACTTGGTTGAGTCTCACACCTTTTTCAGTGTGTTTGACGGTGATGATTTGGTTATGCGCATCGTGCTCCAAAAATAGGTAGAAATTTTTATCTGCAGCCAAATTTAAAAAACGTTCTTTTTCATCTAAGGTAAGCAAAGGTCTAGTATCGTAACCCATCACGAAAGGCAATGGTAAATGACCAGCGGTTGGCAATAAATCGGCCATAAAACAGATGGTTTTATCTTGATAAGTGATCATGGGTATCATTTGTTTATCGGTGTGACCGTTTGCAAAAAAGATATCAAAATTTAAATCACACTTTTTTAGAATATCTTGTTCTGGAAGTTTGGTAAATTTAAGCCTACCGCTGTCTTCCATGGGTAAAATATTTTCTTTTAAAAACGAAGCAACTTCTCTTCTATTAGGTTGTGTTGCCCATTGCCAGTGATCTTTATTGCTCCAAAAATTGGCATTTTTAAACGCAGGTTCATAACTGGTCCTGTCTTTATTAAATTGAATACTGCCACCACAATGGTCAAAATGTAAATGGGTCAGGAATACATCAGTAATATCATCGCGATGAAACCCGTATTTTGCCAAAGATTTATCTATAGATTCATCACCCCATAAATGGTAGTAACTGAAAAATTTTTCCGGTTGTTTATTGCCCATTCCAGTGTCTATCAAAGTAAGCCGATTGCCATCTTCAATTAAAAGGCAACGGGCGGCAATATCAATCATGTTATGACTATCGGACGGATTGGTTTTTTGCCAAAGCGATTTTGGAACCACACCGAACATAGCGCCGCCGTCTAATTTAAAATTTCCTGCTTCTATAGGATATAATGTCATGGTTTATTAAATAAATCACAAAGTAACAAAACCTTATTAAATTTAATGAAAACCAGTGTTTTATTAAAATGGATTTAACATTTAGCTCCTAAATTTTTTTATTCTGATTTAGGGTTGTGTTGAGGATCTCTCCAAAAACTTTCCGATTTACTTCGGTCGTCTAAATTGATTAACTCTAACTCAATGTTTTTGGTTTTAGCATTTATTTTAAAGGCATCAATAATATCGTAAATATCAGGATGAATAAATTTTGCCTCACTACCATCAATGGTAACAGATTCATTCTCTGGAATATGATCTAAAAACAACATAATATCGGCTTTATTTAAGAAGGATGTTTCTTGAGCAAGTTTCACAATAATATGATCTTTATCATCACGTGTTATCTTATCGTAGAGATAAGCATTTTTGTAATTATCTCTTAAAATAAAGAATACTGCAACAGTGCCTCCTATTAAGATTCCCGAAATAAGATCGGTAAACATTACCACTAAAATGGTAATAATAAACGGAAGAAATTGCTTCTTTCCTTGCTTGTAAACACTTTTGTAAATAGAAAAACTTGTAAGCTTCGAACCAACCACAAATAACACAGCTGCGAGCGCAGCTAATGGAATTTTGTTAAGTATAAACGGTATTAACGCCACACACAACAACATTACAACGCCGTGGGTTATGGTAGCTGTTTTGGTGCGTCCACCAGCATCTACGTTTGCCGAAGTTCTAACAATTACAGCGGTTATAGGCAAACCTCCAACAAGTCCCGCAACAATATTACCAATACCTTGTGCTTTTAACTCTCTATTGGTTGAGGTTCTTCTTTTGTAAGGATCTAACTTATCACCTGCTTCGGTACTTAAAAGTGATTCTAAACTCGCAATAAACATGATGCTTAAGGCGATACCGTAAATTTCAAAATTGGCCAATTGGCCAAAATCTGGAAAGTTAAAAAAACTAAAGAATTCAGAAGCGTTGGAGGCAACTGGCAATTCAACAAGATGCCCTTTGCCCAATGCAAATTCGGGGTAAGATGCCACAAACACTTCGTTCAATAAAATACTTACCACAACAGCCGCCAGTGCAGAAGGGAAATACTTAAAAAACATCATTTTTTTCAAAACTGGACGCTCCCAAACTAAAATGAGTATTAAGGATACCACGGTAACAATTACAGCACCCCAATTAATATAACCAAATATTTTTGCTATTTCCGAAAAAGTATTGCCACCAGCGTTATTCAAAAAGGACTCGGAGCCATCAAAAACTCCGTCAATACCAAAAGCATGTGGTATTTGTTTCAGTATCAGTATAAGTCCAATAGAAGCTAAAATACCTTTAATCATCGCGTTTGGAAAGAAATAAGCAATAGTTCCCGCTTTTAAATACCCCAGAATTATTTGAAACACACCCGCAACAACAATCGCAATCAGAACCGCATCAAAGCTTCCTAATGTCTGGATCGCAGTTAATATAACCAAAGCCACACTCGCAGCAGGACCACTTACATTCACATTTGAATTACTTAAAAAACCCACAACAATACCGCCAATGATACCTGCAATAATTCCAGAAAATAAGGGCGCGCCCGAGGCCATAGAGATTCCTAAACAAAGTGGTAATGCGATTAAGAATACAACGAAGCCAGAAATAGCGTCGGTTGCGAAGTGTTTTTTGTACATCTCTATTTTACCCATCTTGGTTTTTTTAAGAAGGTGCAAAATTAGTGATAAATCGAAGAGTAGCAGCCCAATTGAATGTTAAATAATTGTAAACTTGTGATCTAGAATTTGGTCAAAACCACCATCCGTGAAAATCTGTGTCTAAAAATAAATAAAGCCATCTATTCAATCAATTTGCATAGTTGCTTACTCTTTAGATACTAGGGAAAAGGCAACAATCACATCTTAAAACCGAAACAACTTAAATCTGTGCAAATCTGTGTAATCCGTGTCTAAAAATAAATAAAGCCATCCGTGATATCAGATTGACAGGCTACTTTTTGCCTATCCTTTTTGGATCGGAAATGGCAAAAAAATCTTTGTTTCCTTAACTCATGCCCCATTAGGGACATCATATTGGTAGCAACATTAATGTGCCTTTAGGTACATCATATAAATTTCCGTAAATCATAATTATAAAGACCACCGTAAAATCAACACAGCCTAAATCTGTGACAATCCGTGAAATTCGTGTCTAAAATCAATAAAGCCATCTACACAATCATACTTGCACAGAACTTTTTTTTCCTTCTTATAGAAACTAGAGAAAAAGCAAAATCCCGTCCATGCTTCCTAAACACATGTCCCATAAGGGACATTATATTGGTAGCAAAATTACAGTATTTGCCTAATGTGCCTTTAGGCACATAATATAAATTTCCGTAAATAATAAATGTAAAGACCACCGTAAAATCGACACAGCCTAAATCTGTGACAATCCGTGAAATTCGTGTCTAAAAATCAATAAAGCCATCTACACAATCATACTTGCACAGAACTTTTTTTTCCTTC